>CAZBYU010000001.1:0-6532 GCA_964496235.1 uncultured Oscillospiraceae bacterium
TCTTTGTCACAGCACAGGAGAGCGGCGAAAGACTCGACGCTCTCCTTGCCTATACACTGCCGGATATAACCCGCTCCGCCGCGCAACGGCTGATAGATTCCGGCGCGGTCACGCTAAGCGGTGTGCCGCTGAAAAAGAACTATCGCACCCGCGCGGGTGACGAGTATGCCGTTATCATGCCGGAGCTTGCCGATGTGCCGCTTGTGGCGCAAGATATCCCGCTGGATATAGTCTACGAGGACAATGACGTGATCGTCGTCAATAAGCCACGCGGCATGGTCGTCCACCCCGCGCCGGGTCACCCGGACGGCACGCTTGTAAACGCACTGATGTTCCACTGCGGCGAATCGCTGTCCGGCATAGGCGGCGAACGCAGGCCCGGCATAGTCCACCGTATCGACAAGGACACCTCCGGGCTTATAATCGCCGCGAAGAACGACGCGGCGCATCAGGCACTGTCGGCACAGCTTGCCGACCGTAGCCTGTCGAGAGTGTACGAGGCGGTGGTACGCGGGCGCATACGCGACGATGAGGGGACGATAGACCGCCCAATCGGTCGCCACCCGACAGACCGCAAGCGCATGTCCGTCGCGTCTGCACATGCACGAAGTGCAAGGACGGACTACACCGTCATTGCACGCTATAACGGCTATACATACGTCGAGTGCCGACTGCACACCGGGCGAACACACCAAATAAGGGTGCATATGGCGTCGGTGGGTCACCCCCTGCTCGGTGATTTCACCTACGGCGCACCGAGTCCGGAGAAGGGGCTGGAGGGTCAGTGCCTGCATGCAAGGCGGCTGAAATTTATCCACCCGACAACAGGGAAGCTTATTGAGCTTGAAACGCCGTTGCCGGAGTATTTTGCCGACGTGCTGTCTCGCCTCGGAAACGAAATAGGGTAAATGCGATTTTTGCGATATAATACATATACGGAGGAATTATAATGAGCGGTAAAAACATAGTGCGAATAGTCCTCGCCGTCGCCGTTCTCGCGCTGGTCGTGGGTGTGGCGGTGTTCGCCGTGCGGCTCGTCTCCGGGCTTATAAGCGGCGCGTTCAACCTCATACTCGGCGTGGTCGTTGTTATTGCGATGCTGGCAATAGTGGCGTGGATGTTTTGGTACGCCGCGCGAAATAAATAACCTCGTCGTATTCGGCACATAATATCATCAATCATATCATTACGGAGGAAAAACCATGGCAAACAAGTACACCGGCACTCAGACCGAGCAGAATCTCAGAACCGCCTTCTCCGGCGAGAGCGAAGCACGCAACAAGTACACATATTTTGCCTCCAAGGCGAAGAAGGACGGCTTTGAGCAGATCGCCGCGCTCTTCCTCAAAACCGCAGACAACGAAAAAGAGCATGCGAAGATGTGGTTCAAGGAACTCAACGCCATCGGCACGACGGCGGAAAACCTTGTCTCTGCCGCGGAGGGAGAGAACTATGAGTGGACGGATATGTACGCCGGCTTTGCCGAGACCGCCGAAAAAGAGGGCTTTACGGAGCTTGCGGCGAAGTTCCGCATGGTGGCGGAGATAGAACGCCAGCATGAGCTGCGCTATCGCGCACTTTTGCACAATGTGGAGGCACAGGAAGTGTTCAAAAAATGCTCGGTTCAGGTGTGGGAGTGCCGCAACTGCGGTCACCTCGTCGTCGGCGAGAAAGCACCCGAGATTTGCCCCGTCTGCGCCCACCCGCAGGCATACTTCGAGCTGAGAGCCGAGAATTATTGACCCGGTTTACTCTCACTCGCCTCTGCGTGACAGAGCATAATATCTCTTTGCCATAGATAATACCACGCAGCACCCATAAGACTGCAAACGATACAGCCCCGCACTCAGGGAAGACCCAAGTGCGGGGCTGTAAGCGTAAGCTGTTTTGTTCAATTGAAATCCACGTCTTACCGCTCGTCGGTGAAGCACCGGACAGTGACGCGGCTTTGCCCGCCGTAGGTGCAGGTGAACAGTGTCAAATCCCACGCGTCGGACTTCATCGCGTCCACCTCGTCCGGGCGCAATATCTCGGAACGGGAGACAGAATAGCGGTGTTGCGCTCCGTTGCCGTCGGTGATGACGATAACGTCACCCTCGGCAAGCTTGGATAAGCCGCCGAAGTGCTTATCATAGTTGTGTGCGCCTATCACCAGCGCACCGCCGGCAATAGAGCCGGAATATCTGCACGGTGCGGACTGAACGCGCATGTCGTCCCACTCGGCGTATACGGGAAGCTCAAGCTTCAGCGTCGGCACGGACAAGTATCCCAAATACCGCACACCGTCCACCGTCACGCCGATATCAGGGTCACTTGTCGCCGCATCGTCGACCGCCGCAGAGACCTGCGCCGAGTCACTACTGTCAGGAGTATCCGCCGAGCCGTCGTTCGCCGAGGTCGATGTATCGGCGGTATCTCGCGCGGCTATTGCCTCGCTCACGGCGGAAAGAGCCTCTGCCGATTCCCGCGCGGCGCGTTGCGCGTCCAGCGCGTTATAGCCCGTCAGACCTGCCGCCGCAAGCAGGCAGATCGCACCCGCCACGGCTAATACCTCGCCGCGATTCATTTTCATTTTTTGCCCTTCTTCCGTGCCATGATCACGCCCGCCGCGATCAGAACCACGCCGAGTGCGACAAGAACCGGCACAGGCCAGTTCATCTGCCCTGTCTGCGGCAGACCGCCATACGGGATATCCCAACGAATCACCGGCTGTGTGGTGGGATTGGGAGAAACAGTCGGATTAGGTGATACGGAGGGATTGGGGTTATCCGACGGATTGGGGGAAGAAGAGGGATTGGGATTATCGGTGGGATTCGGAGAGGAAGACGGATTGGGGGAAGTAGACGAGCTGGGAGAGGGGGGGACGACCGGCAGGTCGTTATAGAGCGTGATGACATAGCCGCTCGTGGCATTACCCGTGATGTCATAGCCGGGGGCGTGGAAAATCTCACGCAGAAGCCTGAACATACGCAACTGTATCACAGGGTAAGCCGTGCCGTTATCGACCTTGAAGTCATATGACTTGGAATAAAGGTTATATTTAATGTTGCCGTTTTCATAGGCATAGGTCTGCTTGAGGCGATACGTGCCGCTTGTAAAGGGCGGGGTACGGGTCACGCCGTTCTCGTCGTCGATAGTCAGCTCCTCAATGGGGGTTTCAACCGTGCCATCCTCGCTGAGCGAGTAAAGCTGTATCTTGCCGCCGGTGAGCGGCTCATCATAGGTGCTTCTGTATTTGAACGTGATGGGAAGACCGGTCTCGTTCGCCACGTCGAAAACCTGAAGCTTTGACTGCTCGCCGGTGTATTTGTCGGCGTTTTCGGCGGAAGAGACCTTGTACTTCGTCATCTTCGCCACGCCGCCGAGAACAGCGACCTTATACACGGTCTCGTCCTTGACAAAGCCCGCAGGGGCTTTCGTCTCTATAAGATAATAGTTGCCAGCGGCGAGTGCGCCGAAGTTGACCATGCCGGCGGCATCGGACACAGCAGTGCCATAGAGACTTTGCATGGCTTCGTCATTGTAAAGCTTGTATTCCGCGCCGGGCAAGGCACTGCCGGTTATCGTGTCGGCATGCTTTTTGAAGCTCAGCTCGCCGTTGATGGGCTGGATATTCACGCCGATCAAAAGATGATCCGCGAAGATGACGGTGTCCCTGTCGTTCTCATCCTCCCAGAGAGCCTCGGGGTGGGTCGTGCCGCCGTTGAAGGAATATTTGAAATCGTCCTCGCTGACGTTATAGTCGGCATAGCCGTCCTTTGAGCCGTAAAGGTCTGAGGAGTGATAGGTGTTGCCTATCTTCGCCACGCGGACAGAATAAGAGGCTAGCTTACCGTCGACGAACAGGGGCATGTCCTCCCACTTTGCCGACCAAAAGTTGTCCTTGGTGAGCGTGGCGGAGTTGCACTTGACACCGTTACGCAACAGGTCGACCACGACGGGCTTGTCATCACTGTTGAAGGTGCCGCTTTGCGGCTGAATCCAGCGGTTGGTGACCGTGATGTCGAAGGTGTGCGGAAGGTTGACGATGTTGAGCTGGCTGGAGTTGCTCTCGCTTATCGTTGCCCAGACCTGATTCGGGTTCGTGCTGACGGCGGATATACTGTCGGATTTGAGGGCATAGCTGCCTCCGGACCGCTCTACTGTGAAGCTCACTTCACTCGCCCCAAAATAGCCCTTGGGTACGGTCTCCACAAGTTTGTACTCACCGGAACGAAGCTCCACATAGAAGTGACCGAGCTCATCGGTGACAACGGAGCTGACAGCCTCGGTATAGGGTTCAACCGCCTCGGCGGAGTAATGGAACGGATTGTCGGGGTTTCTGTATAGCTGAATGGCGGTGCCGTCCTTTTTCGACAGGGTGAAGCTGACACCGGGTATGCCACCGCCATCGGTAGATGAGTCATGCTTGAAGAAGGAGATCACGCCGGGCTTGGTATAGCTGTTGCGGAGGATAACGGTCTGGCGGGAGGTGAGGGGCAGATCGTCATCATAGGCGTGAATGCGTACTTCAACGCCCTTTCTGTGTTCGTCGGTTGCCTCGGGTGGATTATATGCTGCCCAGCCGGTGTTTGTCGGCGTGTCACGCCTGTTTATAATGCGATAGCTGGGTTCGCACTTAATGTTGCCGCCGACAGTGTAATCGTTTTCTATCACCTGATAGTTGACGCCCTGATAGCCGGTTACGACCCAGGTATAGGTGTCCGTCTCGGCGTTGTAGGAGGTATAGCCCATGGAGATGGTGCCGGTCGTGGGGTCCTTCACCGGGGTGGAATCGGAGTCAAGACGGAGCTTGAAGTCGACAAGGTGGTTATCCGTGGATATGTTTCCATCGGGGTTGTAGGTGGTTTCGTCATGCTCAATGGTAATGAAGAAGCTGTTTTTGACGGCGGTGATGGCATCGCTGTCGCCGGAGAAGGTTTTGGTGACAACGAGCGTGGCGGGCTTTGCCACGATAACACCGTCAACATGGAAGCCGTCGGTGTGGTCGTATTTCACCACGTACCAGCGCACCGCGAAGCGATCCGGGGTGAGCTTTTCCTTGGGCAGATTGTGACCATTCAGCACGAGAACGTCGTTGGTTTTATTGCTCTCGCGCAGGTAGGTGAACACCTCTTCGTCCGAGGGCATACCGTCGACAAGCTCTATGCCGTAAAACGGCTTTATAATGGTGTCACGGATATTACGGTCTACCTGGTTTGCGGTCAGTGCGTCTTGAGGCGGATTGAAGATATTCTGAGTGTTATTGGTGGTCAAAGCGGGCTGACCCAGAACTCGGGAGGAGAAGGTCGTGTCGGTGAATCCGGTGACATTGGTTATTGTGTAGTCGTAATTTGTGCCGTGAACCTCAACGCCCTTTTGAATGTAGAAGCTCGCCGTGGCGATAAACTTCGTTCCGTTCTCGTTTTCGATATAGGGCGTCCACTTGGCTTTGAGCTTGACCGTGCCGTTGTTCGCGTCCGCCGCGGCTTTCAGGGTCGCGGCGTCAATAGTGGGGTTCTCGTCATATGTATACAGCGTGTCACCCAACATCCAGCCCTTGAAGGTGTAATACAGCTCGCGGGTGACGGAGGTAAGCTGCAACGTGGCAATTGCCAGCTCGTCGTCAATACGCAAAACATTATGAGCCTCGTTCGAGGGTATTTCAAGAGTATACACGGGAACGCCGTGCATGGTGCCGTCTTTTTTGACCTTATCTCCGGTATGGAGCTGATCGGGGGAGATGGTGGCATCGTATTCTATCGCAATGCCCTCAGACGCAGTGAATACATAGGGAGAGGAGATGCCGGTGATGGTATAGGTGGTGGTGCCGGTCGCTTCATCGACTATGGGGGTCGACGGCGCGGGAACAGAGCTTGTGCCGTCGGTGATACGCCACTTTGCACCCGCACGGAGCTTGGGCAGAGTAACGGTGACGCTCGCCAAGCCCACGGGAACTAATCTGCCGGGGACGACCGAGCCTGTCGCGCCGTCGGTCTCGGTCAAGCCGTTGGTGATGATATCTACGGAGTAAAAGCCGTTGTTTTTCAGTGCGTTTGCGGTGGAGGAGCTGGAGGTGAAATAGCCGATCGCACCGGCTCTGTTATTGGGGGTGTAGTAGAGGCTGGCGTTGTCGGTGGTCGTGCCGACAAGGGGAATGAGCCACTGCGACGTGCCGTCGATATTCTTTTGCATCGGCGCGGCGTCGGCATATATAGTGTTGGCGTTTTTGGATTCGGTGTGGGGGAATATGCGGTCGGTGTCGCCTGTGATGCTCGCGGTCGCGCTGAAGCCGTACATGCCGTAGATGGCTTCGAGAGCCGTCGCGGTGACATAGTGGCGGTTCACGCCCGCAAAGTTGTCCGTGCCTTGGCTGTAAAGACCCTCAACCGGCGTGATATCCTTCCATGCGCCGTTGACTGCCACATAGCAACGTACCGGGATAGCCGTGTATGCGATGGTAGCGGGCTCGTCGTCATCAAGAAGGGTCAGCATGAGACCATCGACCGGGTCGGACGGCACAGGAGTATCGGAACTGACAGGTGCGTCGGAG
>CAZBYU010000001.1:6632-30591 GCA_964496235.1 uncultured Oscillospiraceae bacterium
GTCGGAGCTGACAGGGATATCGGAGCTGACGGGTGTATCCGAGCTAACAGGAGTGTCGGAGCCGGCAGGAGAGTCGGAGCCGGTGGGGGTAGCCGATGACACGGGAACGTCCGAGGACGGAGACCCTGTGGCGGGGTCTCCGCCAAGCGTCGAAGAGGGCAGGGGAGAGGACACGACTTCCGAGGGCTGTGCCGACACGGTCGGTTCGGCGGCGAATGCAAAGCCGCCGAGGCTCAATATAGATGCCGCAATCAACAACAACGCCACGGCGTTTTGCAGACGCGGTCGTGCGGCGCGTCCGGAAGTGTTGTTCTCTTTGCGGTTTTCTTTGCTTGTTTCTCTGTCTCTCATAATGCTCTCCCTGAGTTTTCCCATGTGTGCGGCAAGATATGTCGATAAGTTATATGTGGTAAGTTATACGCGGTAAGGTGCATGTGGTAAGCAAAACGGCGGCGAACGAAATGTCCACCCCTCGGGTTGCGCGTTTTGTTGTAACGTTCGTCCTCGCGCTTTTACCGCACTGTTTACGGCAGTAGCCCTTGCCGTGTGCTGTGACGATGTTTTTTACGCCGATAGTCGGAGATTTCGTAGACGGCGCGGCTTGCCCAGCTTATCCGAAACAATGAATAATCGAGCGAATATTCACTGCACTATTCAACATTATATTATACGATTAACACCGTAATATGTCAATGTGTTTGAACGTAATTTTGCGTAAATCTGCGGAAATCGTGCGATTACTGCGAATTTTTAATGCAAAATGGGATTTAACCCCAAAATCAAAAAAAAAAAAAATAGACCGAAATTACAATTATAAGACAAAAAATGAATATCGAAATGTATATATACACCCTCCCTGTTGCGTGCGTAACAGGGAGGGTGAGGAGTGATAAAAAGTGAAGGTATGCGGATGGCAGTTTGATCAATATAAAAGCGAGGGTAAGCTGTCGCAGTGCGGTCATTTTATACTACTCTCTTGGCGGCGAAGACGCACCAGAGGAGGGCGTAGACGAAGGGTTGATGGACAAGGTAAATCCAAAGTGTTCTTTTGCCGAGCCATTCGAGCAGTTTGCACCGCCCGGCTATGAAAAGGGTCATAAGGTTGTGCTTTTGCGCGAAGTGATAGGTGTAATAACCGCACAGGAACAAAAACAGCCACGGCAGAAGCGGGAAATAGTCCGCAGAGAAGAAGTCCTTCCCCGGAAAGCCGAGAAATGCGGTGAAATATCCGGCGTAGAGAGACTGCGGCAGGTCAAGTAGCTTCCATCCGGCAAGGCCGAGATAACCCCTGCCTATGTTTTTCGTCAGCGTGAACGCCGCAAGCGAGGCAAGCGCACCCACACCCGCCGGACAACGGCGAAGCATCGGCTCTGCCGCAAGACAGAGGAGCTTTGCCGAGCCGATGAATGTGAGTATACCGAAGACGATGATGTTCTTCGGCATGGCAATCGCGGTCACCGCCGTTATCAACGCGCCGAGCGCGAAAACACGCAGAGAATGCCACCACCGCTTTTTGCCGAAGCTCTGGCACATACCGGAGACGAAAATAAACGTACAGCAAATCGCCTGTTGCCAAATGTACGCCCACTGTGACTGAAACCATGGGAGCTTTACACCGAAGAGATACACAATGTCCCAAACAGCGTGATAAGCTATCATGACGAGCAACGTGAATCCGCGTAGCTCGTCCAGCCCGGTATAGCGTGTTTTTACCATTTGCCATTTCCCCTTTGCGGATAGTTTTATATCGCAAGCTGAGGCATTCGGGTGTTAATTACTGACGTTATTATATCAAACCCGGGGTGAGTATTTCAAGATGATATCAGGTGGATTAAGCGTTTTTGTTGAGATTTGGGGTGACGAAACAGCCCGTGGATAATATCACGGGCTGTTAAGAAGCTCATTTTGCCTTTACTATTTCCTTGATTGTTTGTGCATTGTCCGGGTCAAGGTATAAATATAATTTCTTGGCTTTGCGCGGCTTGATCACCGTCTCGTTCTCGGGATTTATATAATACTTGCGCCAATTGGCGCGGAGAACCAAGCAGGTCTTTTTATCTTTGTACTTTGCGCGTATTTTGCCCGCCTTTGCTTCGTAGACTTCACTGCAATTCTCCTCATCTATGAACACGACGTTTTGCAGGGTGGCTTTCATCATATCCCCCTCGCCGGTGAACGACACGACGCAGTTTATATACCCAAGGCACGTTCCCAAGCGTTTTTTATACGTGAACATTGTCAACAGCGGAACAGCGAAAGCGAGACCGATGTAATTATCAATCAGCACCTCGCATATCATAGCCACGACACAGCCCCATATGCCCACATTGAGCCAGCTTATCTTCTTCCTGTATTCATCATTATTCAGTGCATCGACCTTGCACATGAAGTCGTATTTCATAATCGAACTCCTGTTGAAACTCCTCCGCGAAAACGCGGAGGAGTTTGTAATGGTGGGGTGTTATCAGGCACCGGCGAGCTGGTCGTCGAGGTTCTTCAGCTCTGCCATGCAGGAGTTGAGCATCTCGTTGAACTTCTCTGCCGACTCCGCCATTTTCTTCATTGCGGGGTTGAAATCGGTCTCGAATTCGTCTTTTCTCTTCTGATAGCCGTTGCCTCTCCAGGACTCGTGAAGACCATTCATACCATTCTGAATGCTGGTAATGGTGGCCTGCATCTGAGAAACGTCGTTCTGCATCTTTTTCACCGTGCTTGCGGCACTGGCGTAGTCGAGGTATAAGGGTTCTGCCATTTTTCAATTTCTCCTTTGTTTTGTAGATTTATGTTAAGCCTTATGGCTTAGCATCAATAATTGATCAGTTGCGCCTTCTCCGTGAGGGCGGTGTATTCGGTCTCTGCTTTTGTCAGCATCAATGAAATAGTGTCGAGAACGTCAACAAACTTTTCAACCTGCGGAGACCAGTCTGTGCTGACACCTTCGAGGAACTTCTTGCCCTCGGTGGTGTTCCAATCTTTCTCCATCTCCTCAATAGCTTCTAATATATCATTATTGAGATCACGGAGTTCTTCCGCTGTTTTGTCAATTTGGCTTTTCATGTATGCTATGCTTTCTGTGCTATATTTGATTTTTTGATCTTTGAAATTAATATGGATCATAGTCTCCACCTCACAGTTTCATCTCGGGGTTGATTTGCAACACCTTTTCTTTTTCTTGCTCCGCCTTCTCCGTGTCACCCATTTCCTTGTAAATATAATAGCGGAAAGCGTGGGAATCAGTGGATTCTGGGTTCGCACTTTCAAGATAGTCGGCGAGGGAGAGTGCCTTGTCAAATTCTTTTAACTTCGTGTGGCAGAGGAGACGGAATATATATACATCATATCTGGAGGGGTCGGCTATGGTGATTTTTCTGAACTCGCTTGCAAGTCTTTTGAACTCTGTCCTTGCCTCGTCTGTCTTACCCAGTGCCTCCAGTCCATATGCGCGGTAATACTTTGCGTTGGGGATATATCGAGCATTATCTGACACGGCAAGGAGTCTTTCCGCGGTTTCGAGAGCTAAGTCATATTTTTTTATGGCGGAATATGTATTGAGCAACACGAACAGCAAATCGTCATCGTCTTTGCCGAGCTTTTCGCATGCTGAATTAATGACCGATATGGCATTATCCGTGTCTCCCTTTCCGAGAAACGCCGACGCCTCCTGCATAGCCGCTTTGCTGAGAAGCTTGTCATACTGCCCATTTTCTTTCATCTGCTCGATGAGCGCAAGTGCGTCATCGAACTGTTCCGACTCCGTAAGCACGCGAAGCTTAAGCTCGGTCAGATTTTCGTCCTCGGGGAATCTGGACGAGCCTTCTTCTGCGACCGCCATCGCCTTGTCGTACTTCTTCATGCCCAAGTATATGTCCACTCTTCTGCTATATGCCTCATACGCATCGGGGAGGTACTTGTTCATCTCGTCGAGAGTTTGAAGCGCGTCCTCATATTTTCCATCGGCCATGTAAATACCGGCTTTGAAAAGCCTAATGTTGCCGTCGAGCGGGGAGAGGGCGATTGCGCGGTTGACATTGCGGAGTGCCTGTGCCATGTCGTTCGCTTCAAAGAAGGTCAGCGCAAGAAGCTGGTACATGTCAGTGCTTTTGTATCCCTTCGCTTCCGCCTTGTTGTAGTATTCTACGGTTTTCAGTCTGTCTCCCATGAGGAGATAGGCAGAGCCTATGGAATAGAGGATAACGCCGTTGTCCGGCTCTATTACGAGACCCTTTTTGAACTCGTTGATACCTTCCTGATATTTTCCCATATTGACATATGCGTTGCCGATATGGATATACGCCTGTATATTTTTCGGTTCTTCTTTCTTTGCCTGGGCAAACACCTGTAACGCCGCCTCATACTTTTCCGACGACATTAGCAATATCCCACGGCTTATCAGGTCGTTATATACATCTTGCGCCATATCAAAATCTCCTTGTTTTGTGTATTGGAATTATCCGTGTTTACCAAGCACCTCTGCCGATATTGTACGGATTCAATCCGATTTCCGCGTCTTTTGCAAAGTTTCAGTTACATACTGCATTGTATATCGTCTTGACCGTGCCATATCCATACTTGAATGCGCTATCATAGAAGTCCGAGAAGCCGAGCAGATCAATCACATTCTCTGCGACATCCCCCGCATCGGTCAATGTCGGATTATCTAACTTTGTAAAGTCTCGAATACCTTCGACAGATTCAATAATCTTTGTCATATTCTTAATTATTTTACCTTCTTTGAATATGTTTGAAGTCACCTTTAATCCGTCATCCGAAAGTAGATACTCATATCCATTGTCAGTGTGCATGAGATGATATCCAGCCTGATGGTTGAAGTTGTATCTGAAATTTTTCAAACTCCACCCATCAGTATGAAGCGCAGGAACTGCTTTGCTGTAATCATACCCTATACCCAAATCCAATATGCCAGTACCCATTGATACAAGTCCAGCAATTGTATCCACTTTATCTAAAGTTTCACCTTTCTCTGCATAACTCTGGTTCTCTTCTAGATTGCCCATATCCGTTCTTTTATAATATTCGCTTTGACTGTTTATTTCTCCATAATACCTTGCCGCTGCGGGATTGTTCTCCTTAATACTTAGATTTAGTGCCTTTCCATTATTTTCAATGGACACGAGAGAATTTTTGATAGTAATGTATGCGCTCGCGGTTGAAGCAGCCAAGCCGGCCAGCGCCAATATCGCCAGTGGTAATGCGGCTCCTCCTGTAGCAATGACAGCCGCTACCGCTACCGCAGCTTTCCCTATTGCTGATGCCCACGCAGCCGCCACCGCTATTGAAGCACCAACCGCTTTCAATGCATTCCACACATACTGTCCATCGCCATACTTGAACCAGTCTCGGGCTTTTTCGACAAAACAATCAACCTTTTGATAGCCTTTTCTGCAGAATTCCGATATATGTCTTACAATTTCATTGCTACTTGCGAAATCCACGCAGAACTTATTATATAAATAGTCACCGACTGATTGAAAAAATGTTCTTTTTCCTATTACCGCATCGGCAGTACTCTCAATGCTATTCGAGGCATTTCCAT
This sequence comes from uncultured Oscillospiraceae bacterium, assembly GCA_964496235.1. GTDB lineage: Bacteria > Bacillota > Clostridia > Oscillospirales > Oscillospiraceae > Limivicinus. The sequence goes on from CAZBYU010000001.1 coordinate 12,187, forward strand.
CTCTTGTCTTTGCCTCTGTTATAAAATTGTCCATAGCAGTTTTGTATTTCGTCAACTTCTCTTGTTTTGCAACGAGTTCGTTGATTTTTGATTTAATTGCCTCAGACGCGGCTGAGGCATAGCCGAGAGTATCACTGCCCGGCAGTTTGTCGATCTTACTTGTTACTTCGGCTTTTAATTCATCAATATAATCGCCGATTTCATCGTGCGCTTTTTCCGCCTGCTTTGCTGCATCTTCCAGACGTGTGTAATTTAGGACTACGGTACTCATTTTTCTCCCTCCTGACAATCTATTATTCGTCTTTAATTATCATCACGGTATTCTTACGATATCCTATTCATTACCCTATAATGTACGCTATGACTCCTGCAACTGCGTCTTTCGCTTTATTGCAAGCCTCTGCACGGAGTCGCTCTTTCTCTGCTTCTATTGCACTTTTGAGACTTTCTATCTCGTCTTTCAGTTCTTCAATTTTTGTTTCGCATCTCGTCACTTCGCTGGACAGACTGCTTCGTCCGCTACTGATATTTGAATCGTCTGTTACGTCTTTCTCCTTGTCCGCATCAATATTGGATGCAACGCAACCAATATTTTGAACATTCTTTATTCCATCTGTCAAGTTGGAACTACACAAATTGTACTTTTTGTTTATATCCTTTATTTCATCATCGAGCTTTGAATCCAGACTGGAGATAATGGATTCGACTTCCTTTTTGCGTGCTGTAATTGTCTTAAGCTCCTTCTCCTTGTTTTTCAGGCTGGTTTGAAGTGTAGCTAATGACATTCTTTTTCACTCTCCTTTGCTCAGTATCGGCTGTCTATACCGTCAAGATTTTTGCTTGTTTCGGTGTCCCAGAGCATGTACTGCTCATAATCGTAGGCAACTTTGTCGGATATCTCGAACAGCTCGTCTCCAAGATCGGATAGCTGTTGTGTAAGCTGGCGGTATTTATTCTGAAAAGATTTGCTACCTTCTCCAACCCATTCGGCTATGAGCGTGTTCTTTTCTTTGTCCAGATTTTGTTTTAATTCGCGCATCATCTCGGCAAGCTTTTTGCTCTTCTCGATGAGCGTGTTAAAATTCTTCGTATCCAGCCTGAACTCAACGTCGGAAACAGGTGTCCATTCGATTCCCGCGCCGCCGGAAGTGTAATCTGCAGGTGTACCAGTTGCATTGCTTGTACTCATTGTCATTCCTCCTCAACAAGTTTTATTCTTTGTACATTATCTTCGGTCACAAGGAACACATCGCCGGGATTTGTCATCTTGTTTTTCTTCGCAACGCTGGCGGAAATATCGCAGAATTTCATGTTTGCCAGATTTCCGTCGGTGATGAGTTGGTTTCTCTCCTTCAAGCTACGTAAAAGCTCCGGAGAGTTGTAGGAAACTTTGCTGTCCTCAAGGTTGGTATACCAGAAGCATATGCCCGTCATCGCGTATTTCTTCGTGAAGTCGCGGTACATCTGCATGAGGTCATTGTTGTTTGAAATGTATTCTATTGCGTCGTTATTGTTGATTATCACGACGATTTGCTCAAACTCGGGTACACCGGATTCGTCATCATCAATCAGCCGGTCATAGCGGTTTTCAATCTCGTCCTTCAAATCATCGAGGATATTGCCGAGCATGCTGTAATCCGAGGTGTATTGCTCCACCATAGGAAGCTCCGAGTAGCTCTTCAAGGGACGCTGAATACTGTCGATAATATACACATGCGAGGGGTTTTCAAGGTAAGTGTATTTGAGAATGCCGATAAGCTTGTTTGCGATCTCCTGCTTTTTGACGTTGTTATTGCTCACCACGCACAGCTCGTTCATCTTGCGGGTGTCGAGAAGCTCAACATCGACATCGTTGTACCTTATACCCAACGGGTACACGCCGACAACGCTGTTGATATTGTAATTGTTCTCGATATAGCCGAACGTCACCTTGTCGGGTACGCACGGTATACGTTTGGCGTACAAGCCCTCGTACTGCTCGTTCATCTGCGCCACGTAGGCTTTCACCTTCATGGAACGCTCATACTCTTTTTCGCCTTCAAACGCGAGGAAGGACTGCGCCTCGTACACCTCGTTGTTCATCGCACACAGCATACGCCCCGCATTGTCGTCCGGGCGCATACGGCATCTGTCGAAGAGGGAGGAATACTCGTCGGCTTCGTTGCAACGCAGTGCCACTCTGCCCGGAATATTCGACAGGAACTTATAGCCGAACCCGGAGGAGGACTGATTTGTGATTATCAGCGAGATGCCGCAGGTTATGCCCTCGCGGAGGACGTACAGCAACGAATCCTCGTACTGATCGCCGTAAACCTCCTTGAACGCACTGAAGTTTTCCATGACAAACACTATGCGCGGCAAATCGTCTTTCCCGGACTCAACATAGGACTCAAAGGAGCTTAGACCGGATTTCTGGAACTTTTCCTTGCGGAAGGCAATCTCCGACAAAAGCAGCTTGAAGAGGTTTTTGAACTTCTCGTTCTCCGCTATCGTCACCACGCCGCCTACATGGTTAAGCTCGGAATAGTTTTTAAGGTACATTGAGCCGAAGTCGGCAATGAAGAAGTTTATTTCACGCGGGGAGAACTTTTCGACCGCCATGCGGATAATGACCTGAATAAGGTTCGTCTTGCCGGATGCCGCCGCGCCGACGACAAGCATGTTCTGCCCGCCTATCGACAGCTTTGCATAGCCCTGATACTGCTCGTCCGGGTTGTCGTAAATACCTATCGGCAAAGAGTCGATGCCGTAGTCACCCACACCCGCGGGGAAGGGGATCACCTTTTCGAGGGCGGGGAGGCAGATGTCGGGGAGCTTTACGATGTTCTGCTTTTCGCAGTAACGCGCCACATAGGCGACTATCGCGTCAAGCTGGGTCGCGCTGTCCTTGCTACCGCCGGACTTCTTCTGCGTGAACACCGGAACGCGCTTTGCCGCGTCGGTGAGGCTGTATATCGTGAACTCCTTGACCTTGCTGTCGTCGGTTTTCTCGGGTGCGCCGCTGTACGCCGACTGGAACAGCTCAAAAATCTCGTTGTTGCCGACCTGAAGATATGCGCGACCGGGTTCTTTTATCTCCGCCGCAAGCGGGGACTTCAAGACCTCGTTACTGTCCTCCTGACTCTGCACCTTCAAGCACAGCTTGAAGCGGGAGTTACTCCAAATCTGCTCGTTGACCTGACCGGAGGGCTTCTGCGTGGCGAGGATAAGATGCACACCGAGGCTTCGACCGATACGCGCGGCTGAAATAAGCTCTTTCATGAACTCCGGCTGTTCCGCTTTAAGCTCCGCGAACTCGTCGACGATTATGATAAGGTGCGGCAGAGGTCTGTCCACCTCGCCCTTTTTATACTTGGTTATGTACTTGTCTATGTGGTTTACATCCGCATCGGCGAAGTATCTCTGGCGTTTTTGAAGCTCCGCCTTTATGGACTTGAGGGATCTGTCTATCTCCTTGCCGTCGATGTTCGTGATCGCGCCGACAAGGTGGGGGAGAGTCCTGAACTGGTTGACCATGCCGCCGCCCTTGAAGTCTATTATCACAAAGCCGACCTCATACGGGTGGAAGAGCGTAGACATGGCGAGGATATAGGTCTGCAAAATCTCGGATTTACCGGAGCCGGTAGTACCCGCGACGAGACCGTGCGGTCCGTGCGCCTTGTCGTGCAGGTCGAGATACACTGTGCCGGATTTGGACACGCCCAACGGCGCGGCCATCGACTTGGACACGGCTGAGCCTGCCCAGCGTTTTTCAAGGTCAATATCATCGACGGCGATGATATTGAGCATATCGAACATGGAATAGTTCTTCGTCAAAGTACCCTCGAGAGAAAGCTCCTCGGTATAAACGGGGGCGAGGATATCTATGATATCCTGGGTCTCCTGCTCGCTTATGCGGGGGTACTCGAACTCGACGGTGTCGAGCTTGCCGGCGGCATCGATAAGCTCGGCATTTTGCGCGTCGATGATGTTAATAATGCTCGTACAGCCCATGGGGATATCCGACGCCTTGTCGCCGAAGAACACGAAGGTTATGCCCAGCTCACCCGCGCAGTCGACGAACTTGGATATGGGGTGGTTCTGGAAGCCGTATTCATCATAGATGAACACGACAATGTGGTGGTCAAGGGTCTTGGACTGCTTTCGTTGAGTAAGCTCCTTATAAAGATACTCGAAGACGGTGTTCTTGCTCTCGTCGTTTATGACGATGGTGCGGCTGTTGATCGCCTCACAGAACACCTGCGGGAGAAACCTGAACCAATACACGCGGTCTTTATGCTCGGGTGTGGCGACGAAGACCATCTTCACATCGCTGGAATACTGGCGCGCCGCGATATCCACGACGAAGTTTTTCAAAAAGTCGAATCTGAACGGCTCTTCGCCGACGATGCCTATTGCGTTCGCGTCCTTGAGCGGGCAGACGATGGGCGCGTTCTCGATGAGCTTGTACTCCTCGCATATCTCGCCCGGGAGCTTTTGAAGCTCGTCCTCTATTTCAAGCTTCTCCTGCTTTTTGTAGTTCACGCCGCGCACGGACTCTATCGCCCCTGTGCCGAGACGGACGCTCAAAAAGTCCTCGTCCTCGCGGCGGCGGTCAAAGAGGCGGGTGGAGAACGCGTCAAAGTTCGCAATCTCGTCGGGCTGGGAGATGTAGATGCTATTAAGCCCGTCCAGCTCCTCCTCGCGGCACTCCTCTATCTCGTCGCGCTTGCGCTCGATATACGAGTTATAGGTGTCGATACGCTCGGCGGTCTTGGTCTTGAACTCCTTTTTGCCCTCTATCACGCCCATTATCGCCGTCAACACGGACATCACGCCGGAGATCGCGGAGAATATGATCATCGAGCCGCCCTTGGACGCCATGAATATCGCCGCGACAAGCATGCCCATCGACGGCAAAAGACGCATGAGCAGGTTGTTCTTCGGCTTCTCGGGCTTTGCCGGAGGGTCGAGGATCTCGATTCTGTCGGTGTTAACAACGGTTTTCACGCGCGTACTGCGGTTGAACTTCGGATAGCCGTTCTGTGCGGGACGGTCGGTATAGCGGACGGAGTTGACGGTCATTCCGTCCTTTATCTGCGCCCAGACTCTGCCGTCTTTGATGCAGAAGAAATAGTCGGAGATGGAGATGAAGTCACCGTCTTTTATCAGCTCGCCGGACTCGGCGCGTTTGCCGTTGTGCAACACGCCGTAAGACGAGTTATTTATCTTCATGACATAGTTCTCCCCCTTGCGAGTGAGGACTATGCTGTCGTTTTTTACGTAATTGCCGGAGAGTATGATGGTGTTGTCCGGCGCACAGCCGATTCTTATCTCCGGCTGATAATATGTGTCGATAACGCGCTCATAGCGTATGTTGCCGTCATCGAAGTCGACAAGGAAGTCCATGGAGAACACGGTGTTGTCCGAGTCGTAATACTTCACGGAGAGAAGATCGCCGTTGACGAGCTGTTTCGTCATGAGCTTTCGGATATCGCCGACGGTGAGATAGAGATTATCGGAGCATTGGACGCTCCACTCTCCGTCCTTTTTGGTGAAGAGCAACTCGATATTGCCGAAGAAGAGGTTTTTGTGCAGACGCACGTCGCAATCCTTCTCCGTGCCGACCTTCAGTTGCTTCATCTCGGGGGAAAGCTCAATTTCCTTATATATGTTGTGGCTGGAAATTACGATTTTATATCTCTTGTCCATGCCGAAAGCTCCTATTCGGTGAAGTTGATGACACTGCCGTTTCTCAGACCGAACTCCGCGAGGGTCTTGTTCCCACGGAGAAGCATAATGGGCTTTTCCGCCTTGAGATAGCAGTTTTTCATGTCGTTGAGGTCAATATTAAGCTGATACGCCGAATTGAGAGCGTAAACAAGGTCGTTCGCGGTTATCGACAGCGGCACGTCCAGATCCACCGACACGCCGCGGTTGACTATATTCAGCAGTATGATCGCTCTGTCTCTGTCCATGCTTGCCCTCTCCCTTTACGTCAGCAGGAAGGCGATTTTTTGCATACTGCCCTCCCGCATGAGATTTTCACACGTCAGATTATCGTATTCTTCAAAATGCGGAATGTACTCGTTGACGTGGTAGTTTGTCCCGTCTGCCGCGCCGGTCTCATCACCGCCGCCGAAGTCGTTGCAGATGAATAGATACTTCTCGCTGTTTATTCCGTTCACGTTCGCCACGAAGAGGTTCGTGGCAAACTTGGACGCGGCGGTGTTGTTCGTGACAATCGCCACCTTGTCCGCGATTTTCAGTAAAACCGCCAGATTCTCATCGAAGCCGCAGTTGACATCTACGATGATGAAGTCATACATGTTCGTGCGCTTTGCCGACTCCGCTATCATCGCGTGCACCTTGAACTGCAAGCCCATCGACATCAGCGCGGACTTGAACGGCGGGAGATAGCTGAAAATCTCTTTACGCACGGCGTTGGAGATGTCCGGAAAGACCTGTAAATCCGGCGAGGAGAGGCGGCTGTACACCGCCGCGTCGTTGATGGGTGTCTTGTTGGCGAGAAAGCGGTGAAAGCTTTGAAGCCGGTCGGCGTTAATGTAAAGCACGCGTTTATAGCTTCTCTCAAGACATGCGGCAAGCCCCACCGCCACGGTGGTCTTCCCCGTGCCGCCGGAGGCAGAGCAAACGGCGATTATCTGCGTCTTTTTCTTGTTTACCTTGCTCGCTTCCAGCACATTGGCGCACTTGCCGGTGATCTCGTTGAAGATCTCCTTTATGCTGGTGTATTTATGGATATAATCCACCTGAAGACGGAGCGAGCCGGACATGCCGTCCTCAACGGGCTGTTCGGTCATGACGAAAACACGACCGATATTGTGGCGGACAAGGTCATCTGAATACATGTCCTCGGAGATGATGAGTATATCCGCCTTTTGCGGCACTGAGAAGAAGCTCTCCTTATACCCCTCGTCGGTTATCAGTTCCAGCTCCACCTTGTCGAAAAACTCCTCGGCGAATTTGAGCTGTATGGGCACGATATAGCTGTAATCGCTGTCCGCTATTATTATCCTCGGCTTGGGCATACAGCACCTCTTATGTACTAATTTCTATACGGAAGTCACTGTTCGCCAGTCTGACCGTAGATCCGTTTTCGAGCTTGCAGGGCGTGTCGGGAGGTACGCGCTTTTTGTTGAGATAGGTGTGGTTTGAACTTGCAAGGTCGATGATGTAATAGGCGTTGTTGCGATAGATTATCATGGCATGGCGGCGGCTTATCATGTTGTTGAAGGGTATCACGCCGTCGGCGAGCTTGGGGTGCTTGCCGAGGACAAAATCGTCCTTCGTCACCTCAATGGTAAGCTCCATGGGCGCGTTAACCGCCACAATGGCGCATCGCGCCTGCCCGTGGGGCGAGGTCGCGCCGGGTCTTACGTCCTTCTCGGGGATATGCGGCTGACGACCGGCGTCGCCGATGAGAATAAGCAGGCTGTCCACACCGTGCATGCTGTCATTAAGGCATTCGGCGAAGCGCGCCGTGGCGGGGTCTTGCAGATTCGCGTTTTGCGCGATAGCCTCGGCAAGCGCGGTCTTGAGCGCGGCTTCAAGCGCGTAATAATCCTCGTAATTCTTGCGGCTGAGCGGCAGATAAACCAGCGAGACCGCGCCGTTTGCGGGGTTCACGTATATCCTGTCGAAAGACAGATCCAGGTTACAGCTTGTGAGAAAGCCGTTTGAATTGACCTCTCTGATGTCGGAAAGCAGATTCGCCGCGATCTTCATAAACCGTCCGCCGTCGAGCTGGGAGAGCAGGGAGGAGAGCGGTCTGAGTACGCCGGGGATATAGCAGAGCATGGTTTTGCCGTTATAGAGCATTTTCATGCACTTGACGAAGTTGTTCGTCTGACCCTGCAACACCTTGTAATCCGTGGTGATGAAATGGCTGTTGTCGCTCAAAACATAGGAAAAGCATGAGCTTCCGTCCAGGCAAGAGATTATTCCTTTTTCAATCAGGTTGTTCATGCCGATCCTCGTTCAATAATTTTCGGTCCATTCTCAGATAGGCAGGGCAAATTGGTATGCCCTGCCCATATAATGCTGTTATCTGATGGTTTCGGCTTCCTCTTCCTCTTCTTCCTCTCTGCGCTTGATGATAATGGGTATGAGAATACCGAAGAGTATCGCCAGCAGCAACACGCCGCCTATGCAACCCCAGAAGAGAGGCTTGTTGGCGTAGAAGCGGGCAAAGAAGCTTGTAGATACGGTTATCCAGTCGACCATGGTGTAGGCACTGGTGAAGTTCTCGTCGGCGGTGTCGGTGATGTTGCCGGCAAGATCCTCCACGACGATGCGGACACTCTGCGCCTTGTTGGACTCGTTGATTATGAGAGAGCCAATGTAGTTGTTGATGTCATCGCCGAAGTCGGTGATCTCCTCATACAGCTCGCCGTTGAGGTAGACCTTGACGGACTTGAGACCGATGCTGTCGTACACGGTGTACTTCACTTCGACCTGCTCGGCATTGACGATGGACTTTTCAAGCCCGGTCACACTGGTTATCTCGGGGGAGGTGCTGTCAACGACGAACTGGATCTCCATGCCCTTGTAGTTGGAGTTCTCCGGGCGGTTGCCGGTGGCGTCCTTGGAGGAGATGACGACCTTATACACGCCGTCCTCTACGAAGTTGTCCTTGCTGATTATGTACTGATACTCGTACCAGCCCTTTTCGCCGCGCTCGCTGTTGGGAGCCTTGACCTGCTTGACGGTGAATATCGGGTTCTTGATGAGCTTACCGTCGCGGGTGATCTCCACCTTGGTAGAGCCGTCGATGAGCTTGTCGGCGTTGAACTCGGTGATGACCAAGTCCTCGTCAACGCTCTTGACGTACTTGCCGCCGTCCTTTATCAGGTCGGTGAGGAAATCGCCGTATTCGTAGACCGAGCCGAAGCGGTTGAGCGTGAAGGTGGCTGTGGCAGAGGCGGAGTTCTGCGCCTTGTCGGTGACGGTGACCATGACGGTGTAAATGCCGTCGTTATCGGCGGTCTTGGTGAGCGTGTCGATATACGCCATGCCGCCCTCGCCGTCCTGCTCGACAGTGCCAGGCTTGACGAACAGGTCTGTTACATCAACGTCCTTTTCGCCGAGGCGGGTTCTGTAGATCTTGATGTCGACGCTGTTGAAGTTGGTGTCGTAATAGCTTATGGACAGCACCGCGTCGTCTTTATACGCCATGCCGTCGCATGGGGCGTTGTTGACGAGGATTTCGGGTGCGTCGATGCTGGTGTCGATGACGAGCTTGCCGGAGTCATACGCCGCCATTTCGTTGCCGGCATAGTCCATGCCGGTGATGTTAACGACGTACTCGCCGTCACCGCTGAGGGTGAACGAGCCGTTGTGCGTGTCGGCGTTGACGCTGTTCCAGCTTATCGAGACGGGGCTTTTGTTGGAGGTGGCGGTATAGCAATCCTCGAAGAAGTTCGCCTCGGTGACGGTGAGGTTGACACCTATCGTGCCGCCGGCGTACTTGATGTCACCCACGGTGTTGACAATGCCGGTCAGCTTGACCTCGGCATTGGGGCTGATGGAGTCGTAAATGATGCGGGTGGCGGAGTCGTCGGCGGAGGCGGCGTTGCCGCAGAGGTCGGTAAGCTCGACCTTCAAAGTGCCGTTTATCTGCGCGGTCTTGTTGTCCACCGCGTCGGCGGGGAGCTTGAACGTGCCGGTAAACTTATTGGTCTTGCCTTCCTGCTTCAGGGTGGCAGTGCCGGTGAGAGTCTCGGCGTTGGTGTTGCTGACAAAGACGGTCTTGCCGTTTTCAACGGCGGTCTCCGCACGGGTGTAGGTGAACTTCACCGCGTCTGTGCCGGACACGCCCGCCACATCGTCCTCCACCTCAACGGTGACGACGATGTCCTTGTTCCAGAAGCCGAACTTTATTCCGCTGAGGATATTTTCTATCCACTTGCCGATGCTGTCCGCCTTGCCCTTGTTGGCGTTTTCAATGTCGAAGCTGAATTTCAACGTGCCTGCCGCACCGCCGTCGGGGGCGTTCGGCGCGGTCTTGTCGACGGTGAAGGTCTTGCCGTAATCCGCATTGATGACGGCGGCGTTACCCGCAAGGTCGGTTATCTTGTTGGCGGTAAGCCCGGTGACATCGAAGACATAGTTTGCCTCGCCGGTGAAGGTGATGGGCAGAGTGCGCTCGCCCGTGCCGTCTGTCCACGTGCCGAGGGTGATGATGTCCGTCTTATGTTCTATCACGGACACGTCTGCACCGGTCACGTCCTTGGCGGTGATGCAGTTATCGACGATGTAGTTGCCGTCGATGCTCGTGTCGACGTTGCGGTCGACTATCTTCAAGGTGGCGGCTCTGTCGGCGGTGAAGTAATTGCTCGTGCCGCCGTCGGCATAGCTGACGGTGACGACAGGCGCGGTCTTGTCAATGACCGGGTTGTTCGCCGCAACAGTGCCGGCGACAACGGAGCGGTTGAAGCGGTCGACATATTCGACGGTCAGCTCATACTCACCCTCGTCGGAGACGGTGAAGGTGGCAGTGTGTAGCTTTTTGTCGTTGCCGGTGGTGAAGTCGCTCGTGACAAAGGTCTTTTCAAAGGGAGTCGCAGTGCCGTCAAGCGTGCAGGTGCCGCTCACCTTGACCTTGGTCGCGTCAAAGAATCTGTCCTTTATAGAGAGGGTGTATACCACGTCACCCTTTATGTATTCCTTGCCGCTGTCGGTCTTGCCGGTGTCGGCGGTATTCTTCGCGGCGTAGGAAAGGTCATAGGTCGGGTTGCCCTTGGTGATGGCGATGGTTCGAGCATAGGCGTAAGTGCCGTTTTCCACGCCGTCGCCGGTCAGCTCGTTCGTTGCCTTGTCCTTGGCGGTGATGGACACGGTGTACTCGCCGTCCTCGGAGAGGGTGAAGCTGGCGTTATAGACATTGACGGTGTCATCGTCCTCCGTCGGCTCATTGCCCGGGGTGGGTGTTTTGTCCCAAGTGACGGTGGGTGCGGGGTCGAGCTTCACGCCGTCCTTCTTCACCTCGAGGACAACGTCGGAAGCTTCGAAGTTGGTCTCTGTCACGGTGAAGCCGACTGTGACGGAGTCGGAATAATAGTCGGTCGTGCCTTCGGTGGACTTGGTGCCGGTGGAGGTCGTGCTGACGGTGACATTGCTCAGCACGGGTGCGACAGCGTCGAATATGACTTCGGTGTCCTCGTCGCCCTCGTTCCCGGTGGTGTCGCTATTTGTGTAAAGCGTGACCTTGGTGAACTCGTCGCGTGTATTGCTTGCTCTGTCGACGGCTACCGCCTTTATCGCGCCGCGGTAATACTTCGCAAAGGCATCCGTCGTCACGCCCTTGAGCGTGAAGGATGTGCTGAACTCATTGCTGTTCGTGGTTTCGGTGTTTGTTACCGTGACTGCGCTGTTGGCATCTTCGGGTACGGGTTCCTCGCTGGTACCCTCGCCAACGTTGTATTTGAGGTTCTGACTGCCCTCGAACCACCAGCTGATGCTCCTAATGCCGGAAAGCTCGTCATGCGCCGATATAGTGACCTCGGCACCGGACTTGGCAATACCGAGAGACACGACCTCGGCAAGCTTGCTGTACCAGAACGCACCGGTATAGGTGACAGTGAGTTCATCGGGGGCGTCCTCATCTATCTTGAGGGGTTTGTTGTCATCGGTCAGTACGCGAACCTTTTCATAGGCCTTCTTGCCATTCTCATCATGTATATATACGTAGAACTCGTCCCCGCTACCGCTGAGCGTGACAGAATTGGCGTAAGCGTTGTCGTTCTCACCCGCGAGCTCCATTTTATATTTGGCGAGTATCGTTACCGGTTTGCTCGGCGTGGAAACCTTGGAATTATACCAAGGGTGACCGAGGTCGGCGGTTGTAGAGCCGATCCCACTTGTATTGTTGTCGACAGTATAGCCGGTGTTCCTTGCGGCAGTATCACTTTCAAACTCATACGGCTTGACATTCAGACCGTAGCTTGCCGTATCTTCGCCGAAGAGAGTGTGTCCGTTCTCCGCAGTACCCTTGGTCTTGCTCGCCGTGACGGTGAACATGGGTTCGGTCGCGTCTGCAGTTCTCTGCTCTGCCGCCTTTACCATGGCGAGAAGCTTGGCCTCGTTTATGCTGAGTGCACCGTCGCTTTCGGTGACCGTCATGCCGCCGGCTATGCTTGCATCCGATGACGCGATGGAATAGGTGACCGTGCCGTTGTCACCGGCTTTCGTTATAGCCTTTTCCGACGGGGGGGTGTAATTGTGAAGCTTATATGTGACTGTGTCGTTATCAAACTTCAACAGAGGGTCGTTGTCCGTGCCGTTGTCGACCAGAACGAGAGTGTAGCTGAGCTTGATCGCGTCATCACGGAAGTTTTTGACAACGCCACTGTTGTTTTTATCCACGACCTCGGCGGTGAAAACGTATTCGCCCGCGGGAGTGGTCTTGCCGCTGTTGTTCCATGTGACCTTGCCGTCAGTGCCTATGATTATGCCGGCATCGGCAAGCGCGGTCGTATCGTACTTTATCTCGACCTTGTCCTTTATCGCGCTGAGCGCACCGCCCTCGGTGGTCACGGAGCCGTCAAGCTCCGCGCCGAAGTCTGCCTCTGTGTCGGAGAGAGACACCTCTTCATAGCAGTTGGCCGGAGTGGCAAGATTGTCTTCCTTGGTTGTGTCGGTGTAGTGGATAATGCGAGTGGTGTTTTCGGCAATGGAAACGGAGTAGCCGTTGTCGGTGTAGGCCGGATAGCCGTCACAGCTTGCCGTGAGCGTGAAACTATACGTTCCCGCGTCGGTTGCCGTGGGTATGCCGTTCTGCTCCGAGCCGCCGGCAAAGGTGTACTTGATGGTCGTACCCTCCGGGAGCACTGAATCGACATTTACCAGCTCTTGTGCCTTGCCGTTGTACGTCAAGCCGGATACGGAGGAGAAATATCCCGCAAGGGATTTTGACAGGGTCACGTTGACCGCCGGATTCTCCGTGGTGAACGTAACTTCTTTTGTGAGGGTTTCGTAGCCCGGTTTTGAGAATGTGAAGTTAGCAGAGAATTCGGTGGCATCACCGGTATACGTGTAGTAGAAGTTGCCTTCCGGTTTACCGTCTACTCCGGTGACTTTTGTGTCAAAGGAATCTGCGGTTATTGTTACTCCGGAAATGGGGTTGCCGTCACTATCCACAACGGTTATAATTCCGTTAATTTCTTCCGCATACGCGGTCAGATCCACAACCGGGACGAGACCGACGAACATCACGATGGTCAGCAAGACGCTGAGCAACCGCTTATTGATTTTCATAGCTCCTGTTTTCATAGTCACTTATCTCCGCTTCCTTTATATATAAATCTGAATGTATTACTGTTGAAAAGGCAGTGCATGCTCACGCCGAGAGAGGCAAGAGCAAGCTCGGCAAGGTAGAGCCACTGTGCCTCGGGCGGGTGCAGGACGATGGCGGCGGCACAGCCGAGCGCGATCATAAGCACCGCGTCCGCCACACAGCCCCATGCGTTCGAGAAAAACCGCCATGGCGAGCCGCGCGTTTCCCCGCCGCCGGCGCGGCGGCAGAGGGCGGCCGCCCTTGCCGACAGGACTATGCCCAATATCAGCGACAGCCAGAACGTCACACCGAGAACGGCGACGCCGACATCCCTCGCTTGACCCTCAAGCTCCGTCACCGTACCCATCGGCACAAACGTCGCCGAGAACACGAGAAAGCACAACAAGCCCGGGATAAAGCGGCTTTTTATTTTTTTCTTTTCCATCAGTTTATCACCTCATCCGTATGCACAAGCACGACAGAATCGAGCAGGGTCAGCTTCATTGCCGAGGCACGGCGCGTGGCGGACACGGGCGGAGGAGAGTTTGACAAAAGCTCCGTCGTGGCACTGCCGTCACCGGGGTCGAGGACATCGGTGTCGGGGGTAAGCGGCTCTGTCGCGTTGGGGGCGCTTGCGGCTTTGCCGGGGGTCTTGCCGGGGACTTTGCCGCGAGGGTCGTCAAGGTTAAGAAGCCCGGTTTCGGGTCTGTCATCGGGGCTGACGAATTGAAGCCCCTTCTTCTCGTCCTCGGTCGCGCCGCGTTTGGCCTTTTTCTTTTGCTTTAGTGAATGCTCGTCCTTCGCGGTTATGGAGTCGGTGGTCTTGCCGCGGGCTTTGTTGCGCTTGGCGGGTTCATAGATGTGCGCCACGCCGGACTTCTCGTTCTCCGCGCGTCTCTTGGCGAGGGCGCGTTTGGCAGAGAGACCGGACAGGTCACCGTACACGGACGGAATGTTGAAAAAGAAGAAAAAGAACACGCCCGCAATCAGGAAGAACACCGATGCCGCAAATGAAATTGTCGATATCAAGGATAACGTGTCTGCCATAATAAGCTCCTGTTTTCATGCCACGCGGCGGTCTGGCGGCTGTTTTGCCGGGGGGGTGTCAGCCCTCCGCCGGGGAGTCTTCTCTTATTGCGAGGTTGTCATACGCACGGCTGAGCGCGTCGGCACAGCTGTCGTAATTGTCCACAATCTCCTGCTGGAGCTTCTTGGACAGCTCCTTTTGCACGTTGAGGGTCTTTGCCTTGGTATACACTGTGTTGAGAAGCTTGGTCACGTCCTCCTGCGCCACGTTGACCGACGCGAAGCTGAGCCGCTGGTCGTTTATCAAAAGGAACGTGCCGTTATAGAGGGAGAGCTGGTCATATGCGCCGGCTTCCTTGACACTGTCGATGGCGGCGTTTATCGTGGCAAACAGCTCGTCAAAATTCTCTTTTGATGCCTCCGCGACGGTGACGGAGTTGAGGATATATGTTTTGTAGAACGAGCATATCCGGTAATAGCATTCGGACAGGTCGTCATACCTGAAGTCTGCATACATCTCGCGGTTGGCATGGTTTTCGGCGAAGAAGGGGTACGCCTTTTGCACGCGGTTTGCCACGCCGGATGCGCCATTTTCCGAGTAGTAGTTGAAGTACATCATGCCGATTCTGTAGTTAAGCTCGGCATAGTCGACGCTTGCCTTGTCAAAGCCGTCCTTGTTGGCGTTGTAGAGTGCGAGAAACTCGTCATTCTCCGCCTTGCCGAACTCGCCGCTGCTTTCATACGCGTCGAGGAGCTTGGTATATGCCCGGGTGTCGGCGGGGTAGATCTCAATGGCGTGTATGTAGCTTTCGGTGGAGTCGACGGCGGCGATGAGCTGTTCATACTCGTTGGCGTTCATGTTTGCCGCGACCTCGCGGCAGACGAAGCCGGATATCAGCATCACGCCGCTCAGTATAAGCATGGCGAGGAAGGTGAACAGCTTTCTTTTTTGCTTGCGCTTATAGTCCTTTGTTATAAGCTCCGGGTGTTCCAAATCGTACAGCAGCTCCGAGCAGGATTGGTACCGCTTCTCCGGGGCGGGCTGGACGCATTTGTCGATGATTATTTCTATGCCTTCCGACAGCTCCGGGTTCCACTGGCGGACGGGGTAGTACATATAGTCCTTGGGTCGCGGGTCTTTGCCGGTGAGCAGGTGGTGCATCGTCATGCCGAGGGCATAGATGTCAGAACGCGCGTCCGTCTGGCGAGACCCGTACTGCTCCGGCGGGGCGTAGCCGTTCGTGCCGAGGACGGTGGTGTCGGCAAGGTTTTGCTCCTTATACTCTCTGGCAATGCCGAAGTCGATTATCTTGATGTTGCCCTCGGGCTTGAGCATGACGTTCGCGGGCTTCATGTCGCGGTAAATGATGGGGGGCTTCTGATTGTGCAGATAGGACAGCGCGTCGCATATCTGCTTGCCCCATTCTATGACCAGCTCCTCCGGCTGTGCGCCGTACTCGAGCAGGATCTTGTCGAGGGATTCGCCCTCGATATAGTCCATTATTATATATATGGTAAGGGCGTTGTCTATGATGTCGACTATGCGGGGGAGAGAGGGGTGGTCAAGACGTTTGATGAGGTTCGCCTCGGCAAGCAGACTGTTTACAACGACCTCGTCGTTCTTGCTGCTGCCCTTTTTGCGTATCTCCTTGACGGCCCACTGCTTGTTGAGACGCTTGTCCATCGCAAGGTACACCACGGACATGCCGCCGCGACCGATCTCTTTGAGTATTTCATACTTGCCGTCTATTACGGTGCCTATATTCGTCACAGGGCATCACCTCAGTCCGCTTTGATGAGAACCACGCTTATGTTGTCTCTCTCGCGCAGTGCCTTTATCCTGTCTATGAGATACTGCGCGTTGCCGTGCATTGCCTTTTTGTTCATAAGGTTGACCGGGGCGAGGTTTTCGTATATCTCGTCGCTTGTTATCACGTGGCGGAAGCCGTCCGAACACAAAAGGTACACGCCGCGCTCGGTCTTCGCGCGGATAACCTGCGGCTCAATCTCGGCGGACGCGCCGATGCACTGGGTGAGAATGCTTCTGCGCTTGTCGGTCTTTGCCTCCTCCTCGGTCAAACGCCCGGCGGCGATCTCGCGGGCGACGAGGGTTTGATCCTCCGTCAGCTGTCTGATGCTACCGCCGAGATAGTAAAGGCGGGAATCGCCCACGTGCAGGCAGATATATTCGTCCTCTACGAAGAGAATGCCGGTGAACGTCGTACCCAGGTTTACGCCCACTTTCTCGCCGTAGTCGGAGATGCGTTTGTTGAGGTCTTTGAGCATGAGCGTCCACTTCGCGGCAATGACGTTGAGGTCGGGCATTTCAAGCTCGTACGGAAGCTCTTTTTCAAACCACTCGTCAAACGCCATCACGGCGGTCTTGCTGGCCAGCTCGCCTTTTTCCAGACCGCCCATGCCGTCGCACACTATCGCCATCAGCACCTCGCCGCGAGATGACGCGGCATGCTTTAATATAACGCTGTCCTGGTTGATGTCTTTTACTATACCCGCGTCGGAGTCGACCGTGGCAATAAAGCGCATAATGTCACCTCATAGTAGCTTTGGAAAGCGATGATGAAGCCGGGGGAGAGAGCGGTGTGCCGCAGATGCGGGGTGTAGGCGGTGGGAGGGGGTGCGTGCGGCTCGGTTCAGGTGTCGCAGGGTGCGAGGGGTGAGGGGGTGTCGCTTGCGGTCAGGTGTGGAAGATGAACTCCTCGTTTGCAAGCTTTATCCTGTCGCCGTCGGATATCTCGGTTTCAAGCTCCGGCACGATGGGAGAGCCGTTGATGAAGGTGCGGTTTTTGGAGTTCAGGTCACGTATGTAATACCGCCCGGCGCGAATAATGATGTCCGCGTGACTGCGGCTGACGGCGTTGTTGTCGGAGACGAAGTAGTCGACGTAGCTGCGCTCTTTACCGAGACGGAAGACGGGCTTGTTTATCCTTACCTCCTCGCCGTTGAGTACGCGGGTCAGCCGCGCCTTGAACTGGGAGGTCGTCGGCATGGGGGTTTGCGCCATGGGAGTGACATCGAGAAAGTCCGTTCCGCCGTCGTCATGCGGAGGGTCAGCATCAACAGTGTTGTACTGCCCTGTGCCGAAGGGGGCGTTGCCGTACCGGGTGTTGTTGCCCTGCCCGCCGAACGTGTCCTCTCCGAGCGAGCCGGAGCTGAAAGTGTCTATTTGGAACGAGCCTGTGTCAAACGCACCGGTGTCGAACGCGCCGTCCTCTTCAAAGCCGAAGAAGCCGGTGTCCTCCTCGCCGTTGAGGAAGCCCGTGGGAAAGTCATCGTCATTCCCCGCGTTTCCGTTGCCCGATAAGAGACCGGTGTCCGTGTCCCAATCGTCCTGCTCGGAAAAGCGTTGCGGGTAGCCGGCAGGCTTGTCGGAGATGGTCGGTCTGCCGTCGAGCGGACCGCGCTTGACCTGCGCGGCGATGGTTCTGTCCTCGGTGGCGATGTACGCGTCTATCGCGTCGGCGTTGAACATGTCAAGCCCGCGTAGCATAAACGCAAAGCGGGATATGAACTCTCCGTTTTGCCCCTCGACGGGCTTCGCGTCATACACAAGGCTCGAAATAAACCCCAGAAAGTCCGCCTCCACATACCCGGCGGTGGACAGGGGAACGTAAAGAAATTCAAGCTCGTTCGTCGCCTCGGTGATGAACACATACCGCGCGTCAAGAATGATGCTTCGGGTGAAAAGGTTGTTTGCGCGGAGCTTTCTCGTGATCTCCGTCAGTTGCGCCATTATCAGCAGGAACTCGCCCTTCGTCACAGGTCTTTTCAGCCTTGACTGCAAGCTCTCCGCCGCCGGACCCGTGTACTCCGCGAGGCGTTTTCTCAGCTGTTTGGGCTTTAGCAGTCCGATAACGGCACGTTTTTGCAGAAGGTCAAGCTCGTTTGAGCCGAACTGCTCGGAAAGAGCCAGCCTCACGCGCACGCACAGCTTTCCGCCTTTTGTTCTTGCAGATATTTTCATCAGGTCGTCTATCCTTGTAAATAATGGTGCAAATCGGCAGTATAGCTCCTGTTTTGACATTAAAAGACATGCCACACGCAGGAAAATTCTCTAAAAAAATCAAAAATAAGAGATAATATAC
>CAZBYU010000002.1:0-27311 GCA_964496235.1 uncultured Oscillospiraceae bacterium
GGCGGTGATAAGCGGGTCGGAGAGTACGTATGTGGAGCTGGGTGTTATAAAATCAGTCCCGACACCGGGGATATTCCTCGCGGCAGGAGTCGTGCTTATAATAATGCTACCGCTTGTTCAAATCCTGAAAAAGTGCGAAAGAACGGAGAGTGAAGTAATATGACAATGCTGACACGCTGGGGCAAAGCCCTCGACAAGGATAATGTTCTTCCGGAATACCCACGACCACAGATGGTACGCAGTAGTTATGTAAACCTAAATGGTCGGTGGAGCTACGCAATAACGGCAAGCGATGACCCGCCCGAAAGCTTTGAGGGAGAAATTATCGTTCCGTTTTCGCCGGAAGCTCCCCTGTCCGAGGTCGACCGTACACTTAAACCGGGTGAAGCACTGTGGTATAAGCACGCAATAGGCGAAACAAAACGTGATGGTGAGAGGCTTCTGTTGCATTTCGGTGCAGTGGATCAAGAGGCTGTGGTTTACATAAATCACGAGCAGGTTGCCCGACACGTGGGTGGTTACGCGGCTTTCGAGGTTGACATAACTAATCATCTATATTCGGACAGAGACAGCGAGATAATCGTATGCGTTCATGACGGCACGGACACGAACGAATACACACGCGGCAAACAGCGCACGAAGCGCGGCGGCATATGGTACACCCCGCAAAGCGGAATATGGCAGAGTGTGTGGGCAGAATGGGTACCCGAGGCACACATCTCGGCACTGCGTATAACGCCGTGCGTGGAGCGCGAATGCGTGGAGATAGAGGTTCAGAGCGCGACGGACGATGTATGCACCGTCATATTCAACGGTCTGAGCTACGACGGTCGGACGAACGCGGCAATAAACGTACCTGTGCCGGAAGCCGAGCTATGGTGTCCGGAGAACCCAAAGCTGTATAACTTCACGGCTGAGCTTGGCAAGGATCGCGTGGAGGGCTATTTTGCAATGCGTTCTGTTGGCGTGGGACATGACGATATGGGCAGACCGTGTCTCATGCTAAATGGCAAGCCGTACTTCCATTCCGGCGTATTGGATCAGGGATATTGGCCGGACGGACTGTACACCGCGCCGAGTGACGAGGCAATGATATACGACATTGAGCTGATGAAGTCGATGGGCTTCAACATGCTGAGAAAGCACATAAAAATCGAGCCTATGCGCTGGTATTATCACTGCGACAGGCTGGGTATGCTTGTGTGGCAGGACATGATAAACGGCGGCGGGACATACAACGCGCTGACAATAACCGCGCCGCTGATAACCGGGCGGCATAGGAAAGACAACGACTATAAACGCTTCGCACGAGAGGACGCGGCGGGGCGTGAACAGTATTACGCCGAGCTGGAGGCAATGATCACTCAGCTTTATTCTTGCCCATGCATTGTGATGTGGGTTCCGTTCAATGAAGGCTGGGGGCAGTTCGACGCGGCGGAGGCAGTGGCGCGAATACACGCGCTGGACACGACGCGCACTATCGACCACGCAAGCGGCTGGCACGACCAAGGGATAAGCAACGTGAAAAGTCTGCACGTTTATTTCTATAAATACCGTTTCAAGCCCGACGAGCAGGGACGCGCGGTAGTGCTGTCGGAGTTCGGCGGGTACAAACTGAGCATTGCGGGACACACGTGGAACAACGCAAGCTTCGGCTATCGCGGATATAAGACAGAGGCGGCACTGCTTGCGGCGTTTTGCAAGCTTTACGAGCGTGAGATAATAACCGCGCGTGACAAGGGGCTTGCCGCAAGCGTTTACACTCAGCTCAGCGACGTGGAGGACGAGGTGAACGGCTTTGTCACCTACGACCGAGAGCATGTGAAGTTCGACGTGAACGCCGTGAGCGAAATAAACCAAAGGCTGATAGGATAAAAGCACGAAAAGAGATTGTTGCGGAAATTACTCTTGCAACAGTCTCTTTTCATAATTATATTAAAATGAAATGTGGATTCAGGGTCTTATACCGGCGAGCCGAATGTGATCGCCGATTTTTCGAGTAATCGTTGAGATAATGGGTTTACTTCACAGTGAACGTCATCTTGCAGCTACCGTCGGCAAAGACGAACTCTATCTCATGCTCGCCGTTATCAAGTGCTTCAAGCACATCTGCTGAGATGACGACCTCGCCGTCGGAGTTTATCTCAAACTCAACCTCAACACCGTCGATATAGACTTTTTCGACCTTATCCGAATTGAGGAGTATTCTTAATTCCTCTCCACAGCCCTTGATCCATTCCGCGTCCTTACCCTCTACGACATAGTAGCTCGGCGTGAGGAAATCAACAGCGGTCGAAGATGCCGCAGAAGGCACGTAAGAACCGACTAAGGTGGTCATCTCTACGCTTGAAATCTGTCCTTGGGTCATTTTACGAATATCTGTGGTGACAGAGCCTTTAGAGGTGAGCTTGGACGTGTCGGGAGTGACTTTGACACCGGTATTTCTGTTCGCCCCGCCTTTTCCGATGGGCGCACCCACATCGCCATCAAAAGGATACATATCTTCGGTTTCCGCTTTGACCTGTGCATTGTCGGAAATGACGATAGTGCCGACGTTACCGGTGGCTGAGCCTGTGCCTATGGCGGCACCGCCTGAGGATTTTGCGTTGACCGTTGCGTCACCGGAGATTTCTATACCGCTGACATCCTTTGTTCCTGAGCCGCCGCCTATACCTGCACCGTAATGACTGCTTGCAGTTACATTCGCATCGCCGGAAATGACGATGTCACGAGCGTATTCGGTATCGCCACCGCCCGCGCCTATACCCGCGCCGCCGACACCGCCGCCGGCATTTATCGTGCCGCCGGTAATATGAATGCCCTCGGCATTGCCACCATTGCCTCCGCCGATAGCGGCAGAGCTACGCGCACCGCTTGCATTGATGGTTCCGCCCTCGATTGTGATGTTGCTCGTGCTGTTATTATTAGACCCGCCTATGCCCGCGCCGAGACCGTGAATGTTCTTTGCGACAAGGCTACCGTTGTCATCTTTATCCGTTATCGTGAGGGTTCCCTTGCTGTCTGCGTCGTTCTTTTCAAGACCCGCACGACCATTTTCGGATAGCTCAATGGAAAGGCTGTTATCTCCGTCAAGCTCTATGTTCACATTGCCGTCACCGGTGACTTTTATGGGGGCGGCATCACTGTCAACATAGTCCAAATCAATCTTGAGGTCATCAATGGTGACATTCGCCGTTGCTCCAGCCTCGGCATTTATAGAAACCGTATTTGTATTGGAAGAACCTGTTATTATGGGGTTAGAGTCGGCAACATTCTGTTGTCCGTTATCCTGTGAAACGGTTTGCCCACTTTCAGTCGCACTGACCGTTATACTGCCAACAGCTATATCCCAGTCCGCAAAAGCCGCACCTCCCATTGAGAGAACCAAGCACAGCGCAAGCGCGAGGGAAAACACAGTCTTAGCAAGCTTCTTCATTTTTCTACCTCCATAATAAATTGTGCATAATCGGCTCATGCATATTAAAACCAACAGTAAGATTGATCATATGTCATACATTTTCTTGAAGAAAATGTAGAAAACGCATGCGTTTTCTACTTGTCAATCCAGCTGTCTTTTGCTGACACAATTATAAACTAAAGTGCTTTATCTCGCAAGATTTTTTATAGTAGAATTCCAGATTTTTATGTGAGAAAGCGCGTTATTAGGGCGGCTGAAAGCCGCCCTAATAACGCACCATATCACTCTCTGTTTGCTTTCCAATAGTTCAGCTTGGGCAACATCGCGCTCATATGGTCGCGTACCTGCTCGCGCGACCATTCCGCGCTCGACATATGCTCAACGCAGAAGTCTATGAGCGCGTCCATGTCAGTATAGGTATGCTTGCCGTCGACATAGCACCATTTGCAATACTCCTCGTTGATGCCGCCGTCGGGGTCGCGGCTCATGAGCGTGTCATCAAGCGGCATGCCACAACACTGGCACACCAGATGACAGGGCGAACCCAAAAGAGTGTTGATGGAGACATCGAAAAGTTTGGAAAGAAGCTTGAGTGTATCCGTGTTCGGCTGGGTATCTCCGTTTTCCCAGCGGGAAACCGCCTGACGCGTGACGAACAGTTTTTCAGCAAGCTCGTCTTGGGAAAGTCCGTTTTTCGTGCGAAGCTGATATATGACATCTTTGGTATCCATATTATAATTCCTCCATTTAAGAAAGCGATGAACAAACAACGCACTCACAGCCTGTATCTTTGTTGCGTTAAGGGTATTATACAACGGGCGATACACTATGTAAAGCAACAGGCTGTTGCGCGTAAAAAAGAACGGCTCATCTGCACACGGCATAGCCGAGTAGAGGGGAGTTTATGATGTTTTATTAAGAAAATCCGAAGAATGACAGTAGCAAAGCGCAATCGCGCCGCAACATTACCGTCAGCAACAGAAGAAGCGATAGCCGCAGGTAGGACCGAGGCACATATTGAGCGCACACATCGTAAGACAGAGCTTGTCTGTACTCAAGCCGGTGGAATAGTGGGTGGAATAGTTATCATAGAAGTCTCCCCCGCTTTGAAGCTGTTCCAAAAGGCGGCGGTACTGCTCATTACCCGGCTCTATCTCAACGGCACGTCGAGCGGCCTCGAGCGCGGCGATTTTGTTGCCCATATACATATTCGCACCGGCGGTGAGATAATACCACTTGCCGTCACGCTCGGCAACAGGGACACCGGACAGGGCGTTCAGAGCCTCGCGGTACATGCCGTTGCGAATATAGTTTTTCGCGGCGGTATACTCACTGCGTTCGTTTTGACGCGCCGCGCCGGTAGATCCGCCGAAATCGCCCCAATCGCTCCAGCCAGACCATGACCCCCATGGGTTATACCCACCGGAGGAATAACCGCCGTAGCCACCGTAGCCGCCCTGCGAGGAATATCCGTATCCCCGGGGATCGCTCTGCTGAGCTGTGCCGTTTTTAATTTGGTCATAGGCGGCGTTTATTTCGTTCATCTTCTGCGCTGCCGTGGGGTCGTTGGGGTTGAGATCCGGGTGATATTTCTTCGTCAAGTCCCGATATGCTTTTTTCACCTCGTCGTCCGTCGCGTCGCGCGACACGCCGAGTACCTTATACGGGTCCTGATACATCTGTTTTTCCTTCCTTTTCTGCCGCCTTATGCGGGGAAAACTTGCTGTCGAATTGTTGCCATATACCAAGGCAGAGAATGTTCTTCAAAATGTCCGCGTCCTGGACAAGCGGGAGCTTATCGAACCAATACACGCACTCGCTCATCAGCATCTTCAGTATGCCTCGAAACCGCACCTCATTGTCAAGCCCATAGTAACGGCGAAACGGATTGTAGCTTTCATGCCGGGTGTCCGCGTCAAGATCCATCACCGCGTCCATGATATACACAGCACGACCGAGCGAGTTGCCGAGGGCGCGAAGCGTATCGCCCCAGCGATCATCTCTCCACACGAGAAGCTCACCCATCAGTGCGCCGAAGGTTGCCGCGGCGGAGTCGGGGGATTCATCACGCGCTCTTTCCAGATCGTCAAGCGCGGCAAGGGATCTGGTCATAGCCCTATGCTGTCGCGGATAAGCATCGCAAAGAGACAAATATGTGCGCCGAAGTGCACGAGCCTCCGCAAGCGATGCGAGGTTTGCGTCATCGCGCCAATCGTCCATACATTTGAGATAGGCGAGCATGACGTTCATATCCGCGGCGTAATCCGTAGCCGCAGAGGAAAAAAAGGCATGTGGCTTTTTCGGGTGCGCGATACAACGAAGCTCCCCCGCGCTCTCCTCCGGCTCATAAAGCGAACCCAGAAGAAGCACGAGGAAGGTCAAATCATAATTAAGCGTGAGCCGTGAAATCTCTCCGTGGCGTATTTTCAGTGCGCGGCACAGCCCGCAATAACACGCACGATAACGCGCCTGCTGTTCCTCTGTCAATGCGCCGGGCAATGCGGCGAGATAGCCGAACATATCAGGTCTTTCCGAAGAAGGATGTGCCGCATTTACGGCAGACTATTTTAACCTTGCCGCGGCGGCGGGGAACACGCAGACTCGTCCGACAGCTCGGACATGTGAAGAACTTATAGTCCTTGCGCTGAATCCAACGCTCACGGCGGAGGCGACACCATGCGTCAAACTTATATTTCAGGCGCATATACTTGCCGTTTTCTTCGCGGCGTTTATACACGTTGCGGGAAAACATGCGAAAATATATAAAACCGAGCAGGACAATCGCCAACGGATAGACAAGACCGCTTATGCTCTTAACGAAGCTTGCCAGCAACAGCAAAATAAGATCTACCACCAGCAAAAACATATTCAGCTGGTCATTGCCGTTTCTTCCGGCCATAAACCGTGCCAAACGCTCTCTCATTTACTCACCTTAATACTGCATTTTTGTATATGGTGATTTTATCACAATGATGTTCTAAAACATCACAAAATTGTTAATAATCAATACTTTGAAAGGCTCGGTAGCATCAGGCGCATACACGAGGATATGAAAGGCAGACGGCTGTTCTTCAGCCGCCCGCCTGATAATGGTCTGTATTAATATCGCGTTTTGCGCTAAAAAGAGGCAATTAATGCTTACAGACTCTTCTTACGCGCGTCGAGGGAGAGGAACACTATCTTTTCGCAAAGCTCGGCATAGCTCATACCCTCTACGGCGGCGGCACGCGGAATAAGGCTGTTCGGGGTCATGCCGGGGAGGGTGTTGACCTCCAGACACCAAGCACGTCCCTCCTCGTCCAAGATAAAGTCCGTGCGGGAATAAACCGAGAGACCGAGTGCGCGGTGGAATTTCAACGCCGCTTCGCCCATGAGCGCGTGTTCCTCCGGGGTGATAGGCGCAGGGCAGAGTTCTCTCGCGCCCTCGTCACCGGACTGATACTTGGCAACATAGTCGAACCTGCCCTCGGGTGGAACGATCTCGATGGCGGAGAGATAGCGATCGTCGAGGACGGGGACGGTCATCTCACGACCTGTTATCTTGCGCTCGACAACGGCGCGGTCGGAGTATTTCAGCACCTCGGCAAGACCGGCTCTCAGCTCATCGCGCGTCTCGGCAATGACGACACCGATGGACGAGCCGCCGTTGACCGCCTTAATCACGCAGGGAAGGAAAAGCTCCTCGGTGAGAGAGGGGATATCGTCAGTAGTATAGGTGATCTCGCGCCACTCGGGAGTCAGAACACCAGCAGACTCCATAATGCGCTTTGCAACCGCCTTGTCCATTGCCATGGCACTGCCCAAGGGCGCAGAGCCGGTATACGGCACACCCAAGAGGTCAAGAGCGGACTGGATTTTTCCGTCCTCCCCGTCCGCGCCGTGCAGACCGAGGAAAACGCAGTCGGCAAGACGGCAAAGCTCCAATACGTTTTTGCCGAGGCGGCTGGGGCTTTTATCGCGGCGGGCGGCTTTCACGGCGGCAATATCAGGCGCGGTGCGACCGACGGCGACATCGCCGCAGAAGCCGTCCGGCACATCGAAAACAGACTCCAAAGAGCCGTCATAATCCTCCAAGCCCATGAACATGTCGACAAACACGGCCTTGTGACCCAATGAGCGCAAAGCGCGGCAGACCGATGTCCCCGTGACTAGAGCGACATGACGCTCAGAGCTTACGCCGCCACCCAAAACAACTATTTTCATTACAGAGTATCCTTTCGGTTTTATACTGCTTACGCTCCCGCCGAGGCGGGAGCGTTTAGACTATATACGATTATACCTTGCTGTATGCCTTATCAGCACTGCTTCATGACGCGAATGAAGAACTCAACCGCGCGTTCGATGACTTCAAGACGAATATGCTCGTCATTGCCGTGAATGGTGCTACGCTCCTCACCGGTGAGGTCCATGGCAGAGAAGCGGTAAACGCGGTCGCTTATCTCGCCGTAATGGCGGCTGTCGGAACACTGAACCATGAGGTACGGGGAGACGACACAGCCCTTCCACGTGCCTGCGACGGCGTTTGCAACGCGCTCCCAGCCGATGCAATCGGTGCGGGAGATGGGGCTGGGGTTCATGCACTGACCGACGGAGAGCTTGATTTTGGGGTCATTGACGACAGAGGCAATATACTCCTTCGCGCTCTCAACGGTATCCTCGGGATTGAGGCGGAGGTTGGAGACGATAGAGGCAGACGGCGGAATGACGTTGGGGGCCTTGCTACCGCTCATCTGGGTAAATGCAACGGTGGTACGCATAAGAGCATTAAGCTCACCGCCGGACTTTTTGCAGATGGCATCAAGCACACCGCTAAAGCACCAGAGGTTGGAGAAGATGACGCGGTAAAGGAAGGTGGAACGGCGACCGAGCGTGTCGAACATCTCCGCCACGGGCTTGGTAAGATGCGCCTTGAACGGATGCTTTTCGACCTTGGTGCAAGCCTCAGACAGGCGGACAATGGGCGAATTGGGCTTGGGTGCGGAGGCGTGACCACCGGCGGAGGAAACGGAATACTCGAGGTTGAGCATACCCTTTTCCGCAATGCCGATGAGACCGCACGGCTCATGCACACCGGGGAAGATATTGTCCACAACGCCGCCGCCCTCGTCGACGACCATTTCAAGCTCTATTCCCTGCTCCTTAAAGTAGTTGACAATATGACGCGCACCCTTGCCGTTTATCTCCTCGCCGCCGGAGAACGCGAAGTAGATATCGTTTTCGGGGGTGAAGCCCTGCTTTATGAGGTTCTCTGCGCCGGAGAGTATGCCGTTGAACGTGACCTTGGTGTCAAGAGTTCCGCGACCCCACATTATGCCGTCGCTGACCTCAGCCTCAAAGGCAGGGTGAGTCCAGTTTTCTTCCTCGACAGGCACAACATCATAGTGCGCCATGAGGACGGAGGGCTTGCCGTCACCCTTGCTACCCTTCCAGTGGAAAAGGAGACCTCTGTCTTCAAAGCGAGTGAGAGGGCAGGTCTTTATCACGTTCGGGAAAAGCTCGGGAAGCTTGCCGATGAGCTTTTCAAACTCGGCATCGTCTTCAAGTGAGTGGTCATAATACGAGACGGTGCGGCATTTTATAAGCTCGGCGAGAGAGTTGACTGCAGCATCGCGGTCAAACTCAACAGGCTCAAACTCCTTTTTGCCGGTGTCCTTGGGCGTGAACATCGCCGCGCGAACGAGAATAACGGCAAGAAACGCAACGATTGCCGCAAGAATTATCCAGCCTATCATTATTTGTTTTCCTCCTTAGATTTTGCCTGATTTCGACTCAATCAGTCGAGAACATGCTTTTTATAAAGAATTCTGGAGACACCGATGGTGAAGAGAACGCCGATGGGAACCATGATGCCGACAGTAGACGCGTTGAGTGCGGGTACGAAGATGAAAAGCACCAGCATGAGGATAACAGGAGCAACGGCGATTTTCCAGTTCTTCGAGACAAACACGACGCCGAGTCCGCCGAAGAGTGCGGGAAGGATCTGTGCAAAGGCGGGGGCAAGCACAGGCGCGTCGAGAATCGGGGCAAGCGGCGTGATGAGGATAACACCGAGGATTATTATAAGCGTGGTGACGATGCTGGAAACCGCGATCGCGACAGTGGAGACGACCTCGCCCTCCTCGGAACGGATGCTGACATCCGCCTGGTCAAGCGCGTTGAGCGCGACGGGAAGCTTGAGGTTGGAGATATTGCCGGTGACAAAGCTGAGATATGAGCCGCCCGCGCCGAGCATGGGGACATAGGTGAAGGTCTCGACAATGCCGACTGCCCAGTACATGGGGGCGGTGGCGATGAAGCCCATCAAAAAGCCGTGCCAATCGGGGGTGGCGTTAAAGATTATGCCGACAAGCGCGGGGAACATCATAAGCACGACAACCATGCTCAGATTCCAAATGCGCCCGGCCTTATGTACAGAATGGATATAGGACGATTCGTTTTTCATTTCCGTTACCTCCTCCTATTTTAAGAAAGCCATGCGGTGATGGGGATCGCGCTCGCCATGCCGATGATAAGACTTGCGGGGAGTGCATAGTCGCTGACCCAACGCCAGTTGGTCTTTTTCACAAGCACGCCCGCCACGCACATAACAAGTGCGGACACGAACATGACCAGCGGCGGGATAAGACCGGAAAGGTTGCCGGAGAAGACAGAGCCGAAATCACAGAAAACATAGCCGAGAAAGGCAGAGATCATACCGGTGAACATAGAGGCAGAGAAAATCTCCGTCCACTTATGGTCACGGTTTTCCATGCTGATCATGCCCTTTTGCAGCTTTTCGGCAACGACGGGAACAAGCCAGATGCCGATCATAATGCTGAGTGTCATGACCCATGCGATAGTGACATACTGCTGTGCGGTGAGGGAGGAAACCTGACCGAAGACAAGCCCCATCGCGCTCTCCGCGTTCGACGCGGCAATGGTTTCATAAGAAAGCGAGCCGACGACGCTGAGTCTCAACCAAGGCAGAGGCACACCGAGGTCTTTTGCGAGAGTGATAACGCTGATGACGATGGCCACGGCAGGTGCAATGGTGAATATTGCCGCCGTGCGGGCAATGCGCTTTAGCTTTGCGCGTTCCATGCCGATGGCAAGACCGCGCCGCCACGCCTTGACGAGGAAAAACACCGACTGTGCAAGCACAGCGGCGATTATCACGCCGACGATGACGAAAAGAATGGGGCTGTTGACATTGAAAGTCATTCTTCTTTTCTCCTTTGCTTACTTTTTTATATGCCTATATGAGTCTGCGAAAATATAAACATATTTTATCACAACACCGCGATAAAGAAAAGGGGCAAGAGGGCAAAAATATGTCAATCTGCCTTGATTTTTCACGCACGCTTCTTTTTTACGCCGATTTTACTTCACGCGGCTTTCGGATTTTACGCATGAGGGGGTAATATATGCCTGCGTCCGAGAGGGGCGCGAAGGAAGAACAGGAAACAAACAAGCATAATCGAAAGGAGAAAAGGATATGAAAAAGATAATCGCAGTAATCATGGCGACCGTGATGTGCCTCGCGCTTGCCGCCTGCGGAGGCAACAACGACGTCAATTCCGGCAAAAGCGTGACCACAGACGGCTCGACCTCAATGAGCAAGGTAATAGGCGCGTTGGGCGAGGCATTCGAGAACGAGACCGGAATCACCGTAAGCTACAATGCGACAGGCTCCGGCTCAGGCATTCAGGCCGTAGCAGAGGGCAGATGCGACATCGGGCTTTCAAGCCGCGCACTCAAGAGTGAGGAAGAGGCAAGGGGGATTACGGCAACCGTACTCGCCTATGACGGCATAGCCATCATCGTAAACCCCGAAAACACGCTCAACGAGCTTAGCATTGCGGATATCGCCGCGATATACACCGGCGAAGTCACAAACTGGGCAGAACTCGGCGGCGCAGACGCGGAGATCGTTGTGATCGGGCGCGAGGGCGGAAGCGGTACGCGCGACGGCTTTGAGACCGTGACCGGCACGGTGGATATGTGCAAATACCGCCAGGAGCTGACTTCGACCGGTGATGTGATAACGGCGGTTGCGAGCAACCCCAATGCAATAGGCTATGCCTCTCTCGCCTCCGTAAAGGACAGCGTAAAGGCGGTCACGGTTGACGGCGTTACCGCGAGCGAGGAGAGCGTAAAGGACGGCAGCTACGCCGTATCCCGCCCGTTCGTGCTGGTAACGTCGAATGACCGCGCACTTTCCGCCGAGGCACAGAGCTTCATCGACTTTGTCATCTCCGACGCCGCCGTGAGCATCATAAGCGAGGCTGGCGCAGTGAGCGCGAAGTGAACAACAACGGAGTGTAAATGAGAAAAAGACGGCTTATTGAGGGTGCGGTACACGGAGTGTTCGCGCTCTTCGGCGGGGTGTCGGTGGCGTGCGTGGCAGTGATAAGCATATACCTTATCATCTCCGGCATACCCGCAATGCGCGAGATAGGGCTTGGCAAATTCCTGCTGGGGCGAACGTGGGCTTCCAACGCCGCCTCCCCCGAATTCGGCATTCTGCCCTTTATCATGACGAGCATTTACGGCACGGCGGGGGCTCTTATTCTGGGCGTGCCGACGGGGTTTTTCACCGCGGTGTATTTATCCAAGTTTGCACCGACTGCGGTGCGGCGGGGTGTAGAACGCGCCGTGAACCTCTTGGCGGGTATTCCGTCGGTCGTTTACGGGCTGGTGGGTATGCTGGTGCTTGTGCCGGGCGTGAGAAAACTGTTTCACGTGCCGGACGGAGCGAGCCTTCTGTCGGCAATAGTAGTGCTTGGGGTGATGATACTGCCAAGCCTTATAAAGGTATCGCTAACGGCATTGGACGCCGTGCCGCGCGAATATGAGGAGGCTTCGCTCGCACTCGGCGCAACTTTGACGGAAACGGCGTTTCGCGTATCCGTTCCGGCGGCAAAAAGCGGCATTGCGGCGGCAATAGTCCTCGGCGCGGGTCGCGCCGTGGGCGAGGCAATGGCGGTGATGATGGTTGCGGGTAATGTGGCGAACATGCCCTCACTTTTTCAAAGCGTCCGCTTTCTCACGACAGCTGTTGCAAGCGAGATGGCATATTCCAGCCCCGGCAGTTTACAGCGCGACGCGCTGTTTTCCATCGCGCTGGTGCTGTACGTGTTCGTAATGCTGATAAACGCGGCGTTGAACGTTATGCTAAAGCGGCGCGGAGAGAGGTGACAGCATGGAGAAAAGGCGAAAAATATACACAGGCGCAATGCACACACTGATGACGGCGGCAATGGGACTAACCGCGGCACTGGCTGTTTTCATAATCATATACGTGTTTGCCAATGGGCTTGGCAGTCTGACATGGGAGTTTATCTCGACAAAGCCGAGCTATCTCGCCGGGAGAATCGGCATTTTGCCGGACATACTCAACACGCTGTACATCATTATCGCAACGCTTGCCGTCGTTTTGCCGCTGGGCGTGGGAGCGGCGATATTCCTAAACGAGTATTCGCAGAGCGGACGAGTGAGGTCGGTCATTGAGTACGCGGCGGAAACGCTGTCGGGTATTCCGTCAATAATCTACGGACTTGTCGGCATGCTCATATTTTCACGCAGTATGGGAACGAGCCTTGCCGCGGGTGCGATGACGCTTGTGATAATGAATCTGCCGACGGTGATGCGTACGGCACAAGAGAGTCTGAAAACCGTGCCGCAGTCATACCGCGAGGGTGCGTTCGGTCTCGGTGCGGGGAAATGGCGGGTGATAAGCACGGTCGTTCTCCCCTGCTGTGTGGACGGAATAATAACCGGGTGCATACTCTCGGTCGGGCGCATACTGGGCGAATCGGCGGCATTGCTGTTCACGGCGGGGCTTGCACACAACCTGAACGGTCTTGTTGAGGGGCTGTCCCGTCCGGGTGCAACACTGTCGGTGGCGTTATACGTATACGCAAAAGAAGAGGGCGAGTTCGGCGCGGCATTCGCAATAGGCGCGATACTGCTTGTTTTGACGCTGGTGATAAACCTTGCGGCTGAGCTTGTAGGCAGATACTTTGCAAAAAGGAGAAGCACATGAACGAGATTATAACGGCGCGTGAACTGAAGCTGTGGTACGGCGAGAACGCGGCATTGAAAGGGATTGACCTTGCCATTCCCGAAAAGAGCATTACCGCGCTGATAGGTCCGTCCGGCTGTGGAAAGACCACTTTTCTGAAAACTCTGAACCGCATGAATGACCTTGTACCCGGCGTGAAAATAACCGGCGAGGTCAAATATAAGGGGGAGAGCATTTTCGCAAAGAGTGTGGACGTGAGCGAACTGAGGCGCAGTATAGGCATGGTCTTTCAAAAGCCGAACCCTTTCCCCATGAGCATTTACGACAACGTCGCATACGGTCCGCGTACACACGGAGTAAAGGCGCGGCAGGAGCTTGACGATATAGTGGAGGAGGCTTTGCGCGGCGCGGCGGTATGGGACGAGGTGAAGGACAGGCTGAAAAAAAGTGCGCTCGGTCTATCCGGCGGACAGCAACAGCGGCTTTGCATTGCACGCGCTCTCGCCGTCAAGCCGGAGGTATTGCTCATGGATGAGCCGACAAGCGCACTCGACCCGATTTCGACGGCGCGTATAGAGGAGTTGGCGTTGCAATTAAAAGAAAAATACACTATAATCACCGTGACCCACAACATGCAACAGGCCGCGCGTATATCCGACATGACCGCCTTTTTCCTTTTAGGTGAGCTTGTGGAGTTCAGCGACACGAAAACGCTTTTCTCCGCGCCGAGAGACACGCGCACAGCCGACTACATATCCGGCAGATTCGGCTGATAAAGAGCCACAATTGCCGACAGGGAGATGATAAGCTTATGATTTGGTGCGTTGACGACGAGGGGACAATACGCGATATCGAGGTATACACACTCACGCAAACAGGCTTTGACGCAAGGGGCTTTGCCGACGGCGCGGCAATGTTCGCGGCACTGGAGTATGAAACACCGGAGCTTATAGTGCTGGATATCATGCTACCCGGCATGGACGGCGTGGATATACTGAAAAAGCTACGTTCCTCGAGTGCGTGGCGGAATATCCCCGTGATAATGGCAACTGCTAAGGGTACGGAGATGGACAAGATACAATCTCTCGACACAGGGGCAGATGATTATCTCGTCAAGCCCTTCGGAATGATGGAGATGGTGTCACGCATAAAGGCAGTGCTTCGCCGCTGTGGCGGCGCAGAGCGCACGGACGCGCTTGATTTTTGCGAAATAAGTCTCAACGACGCGGCGCGTACCGTGACGGTAAACGGCGCGGCAGTGAGCCTGACATACAAAGAATTCGAGATATTGAAGCTATTCATGCGTCACCCCGGAGCGGTGCTTTCTAGGGAAAAGCTACTGTCGGAGGTATGGGGTGTGGATTATTTGGGCGAATCGCGGACGGTGGACATGCACATCAAAACCCTGCGGCAAAAGCTGGGGAGTGCGGGCAGACACATCGAAACTGTGATAAACGTCGGTTACAGATTGGGGAGCGGCAAATGAGCCGAAGAATATTCAGATCTATCATGGCGGTGGCATTGAGTGTGCTTGCCGCCGGGCTTTTGATCGCGGGGAGCTTCTTTTACGGTTTCTATGCCTCCGCCGAGAGCGGCAGACTGCGCGAGGAACTGTTGCTTGCAAGCGTTGCGGCAGAGAACGAGGGTGTGGCATATTTCGACGCGCTGGGTGAGCGAGATTTTCGCTTTACGCTGGTTTCGGGAGAGGGCATGGTGCTGTATGACAGCATGGCCGATGCCGACATGATGGAAAACCACCTCGATCGAGAAGAGATAAGCGAGGCACTGAACACCGGATACGGTAGCAGTGTGCGCTATTCCACCACGCTCACGCGGCGCACCTCGTATGAGGCCGTGCGCTTAAACGACGGGAGCGTACTACGCATAGCGTCGACGCAGTTCACGCTCGGCACACTGATAACTGGCATGCTACCGGCGATATGCGCGGTAATACTCATATCGGTCGTGACGGCAATAGTGCTGTCTCAGCGCATGGCGAAAAGTCTCATCAAACCGATAGAGGCACATGACGAGCGCAACAGGCGCGAATTCACGGCGAACGTGTCGCACGAGCTGAAGACCCCTCTGCAAACCATAATCGGCAGTGCGGAGCTTTTGGAAACCGGTCTTGTAAAGCCGGAGGACACACCGCGTTTTGTCGGCAACATCAAGTCGGAGGCTGAGCGGCTTGTCGCGCTGATAAACGACATTATACGCCTTTCCCAGCTCGACGAGGGGGCTGAAATACCGACGGAGACGGTCAATCTGCGTGATGTAGCCGAGGAGGTAATTGACGTGCTGACCCCTGCGGCGGAGAAACGGAACGTCAGCCTCGGTGTAATCGGCGAGGCAAGCTTGGACAAAGGCATAAGACGGTACATGTACGAGATATTATACAATCTCTGCGACAACGCAATACGCTACAACGTCGAGGGCGGCAAGGTCAACGTGACGGTGAAAAATGGAGTGGATTGCACCGTTATATCGGTCAGCGACACCGGCATAGGCATTCCGCGCGAGCATCAAGAGCGCGTTTTCGAGCGGTTTTATCGCGTGGACAAGAGCCATTCCCGCGAAACCGGCGGCACAGGACTCGGTCTTTCCATCGTCAAGCATGCCGCCGCCTGTCAAGGCGGCACGGTGACGCTCGAAAGCAGCGTGGGCAAAGGCACGACCGTGAATGTAGTGTTTAGGAATAAATAAAACGGCACAAAAGCAACCTCAATATGAGGTTGCTTTTTCTTCCAACACATGCTATATTGTATTTTACATTTGAAACTATTAACCCACAGGAGAGGCACACAACGAAAGAGAGGACCGCATGGATTGACTTTGCACGTGCTATGGCAATACTTGCCGTTGTACTTTGTCACGCTTCCGAACCTTTCTATACGATAGAAGTTGATTTTATAAACACGCTGTCTCTTAAAAGTCGTCTCTTCGGGTTCTCTGCATTTACCGTCGGTCGTCTGGGTGTTCCGATATTTCTTATGATATCCGGCTATTTGCTGTTAGACCGTGAATATGACAGTGACAAAACGTTACGCTTTTGGAAAAACAACTGCCTGCATCTTTTTATATGCACAGAATTATGGCTGATTATTTATGCCGTATTTGCACAGCTTATGGGTACATGTAATTATTCTTTTTCCGAGATACTTGAAGTAATGCTGTTTATACGTAACGTAAGTGCTCCTCATCTCTGGTACTTGCCGATGATTCTGGGTGTATATCTGCTGATTCCATTTGTCGCCAACGGAATTAAAAAAGTCAATCCGCGCCTTCTTCTTTTTCCTTTACTTATTTTTTCGGCATACGTATTCGCCTTGCCAACATTGAATGTTGCCGAAAGCGTTTTTGATGGAAACTCAAAACCTCTCACCTTTTTCACCGAGTTCAGCGGCGGAGCTTATGGGCTGTTTCTGCTCATGGGATACACGATAAAGAAGGGCTGTCTGAAAAAGTTCAAAACCGTATACATCGCGCTTTTTTGCGGCATAGCGTTTATTGCCACGGTTGTGTTTCAGCTGACCGCATACAACCATTGGTGTAGATATAATGTTTGGTACGACAATCTGTTTTTATTCCTTTGCTCCGTTTCTCTTTTTGAGTTGGCTTCCAGAGTAAAGATAAGCAAGACACCAAAGCCGATCTCAACTTTGTCATACTACTCTTTTCCGATTTTCCTTATTCATAAGATAGTTCATACACTTTTACTGCCATACTTTCTAGCTATGGACATGCATTACCCGCCAAAGGTCATTTTGCTTTTCGCATGTGTAACTGCAATCACGCTCCCCCTTGTAATGCTGATAAGCAAAACCCCCAAGATAGGCAATTATATTCTATACCTAAAATAGCTCGCATTTTGCCTTACACAACTATAATATTGTGATAAAAATGCAGTTTCTTCACGAAACTGCATTTTTTGTTAAGATTATCATAACTTTTTTTAACGCATCAATCGTACCCGGCGGAGATTTCGGCGATGACTGTGCCTATTATGGCGATGGCGTTCAAGCTCACTCGCACGCGCCTGTAGCTTTTCCACAAGCTCCGCCGTATTCTCTTTTTCGGCGGGTGCGGCATCACCCGCACTATCTACCCGCACATTATCGGCTTTAACCTTGTTTTCAAGCTTTTCTTTCTCTTCCATGATTACGCCTCCCACGGCACAAATCACGCTTTACCGTCGGGGTAGCTCATATATGGCTTGCCCTCGATATCCTTCCATGTGAAAACACCGTTTTCATAGGTCATATAGCTATGGGGTGATGCCTCCTTGGGAATGGAGACGGAGCCGGGATTGAGATAGCTTATCTCCCCTGCCGTCTTGTGTTCGGGAACGTGAGTATGCCCGCAAAGAAGCACGCCGCCTACGGCAAGCTTGGGGGGATTATGAACATCGAAGAGATGACCATGCGTGGCAAACACCGGTGTACCGTCAAAATCAAAAAGCGCGTAGTCGGCAAGCACGGGGAAATCAAGCACCATCTGGTCGACCTCCGCGTCACAGTTGCCGCGCACGGCGGCTATTATATCGGCATGTGCATTGAGAAGCCGGGCTGTTTCGCGCGTGTCATAATCCCGCGGAAGGTCGTTTCGCGGACCGTGGTACAAAAGATCACCGAGGAGCAGGAGCTTATCCGCACCCTCCGCCTCAAAGCGTTTGAAAAGCAGGCGGCAGAAATAAGCCGAGCCGTGTATGTCCGAGGCGATGAGCCATTTCATGTTATCATACCTCCAGATTGTTCTTTAATTGAGCTATTATAGTTGATTCTCCGAAATCAGTCAACGCTCAGTTCGGTTAATACCGCGCAAATTAACAGATATTTTACCTGTTATCATACACAAAAGGCAAAATTATCGGCTGACACATTGTTAATTATATGATATACTGTCGATGACAATCAGTACACGAGCATTTACCCAATACTAACATGACCCCCTAAGAAATATATTAATAAGGAGAGTATCAGCATGGCACAGCTAAGACCCAAGATAGTCAAGCTCGCCAAGGTAATAGGCGGTGCTTCCGGACTGATGAACAAAATCGACGAGAACGCCCCGGAGTATTACAGCCTTGTCAACATCGTATCCGACGACGAGGCGGACATTGCCATAGCCGCCGGGCTTCGCAAGGAACGCACGGCAGGGTATCTCGCGGAGAAGGTCGGAAAGAGCGTGGAGGAGATTCAGGGCGCACTCGACAACCTTGTATATTACGGCATTTTCCGCCGCACCTACAGCAAGGAGCTGGGCGAGGACATATATTTCATGCAGATTTTCGCCCCCGGAATACTCGAAATGATGGTGAACAAAAAAGAGCTTATGGACGCACACCCGGAGGTCGGACGCGCGTTCGAGGAATACACGAGAATTCGCATGCAGTCGATGGGTCCTTTGCTTCCGGACGGATATGGGCTTATGCGCGTTATCCCCGTGGAAAGCGCGATCAAGGATATCCCCGGCGTAACCGATGACGAGAGACTGAGCTACTATCTCGACAAATATGACACATTCTCCGTTTCTTCCTGCTCCTGCCGCGCCTCGCGCACCTCTATCGGCGACGGTTGCGGGCATCTGGACGAGGATATGTGCGTTCAGATGGGCAAGGGCGCGGAACACTACATACGCTCCGGCAGAGCGCGTGAAATAACGCGCGAGGAGGCTATGGAGATAATAAAACGCGCCGAGGAAAACGGTCTCATGCACGACATTCCCAACATAGAGGGTGCGGGAGACAGCTCGGCAATATGCAACTGTTGCTCTTGTGCATGCTTCGGTCTGAGAGCGGGGCTTATGTTCGGCGCACGTGACGCAATACGCTCAAACTTTGTGGCGGAAATAGACGAGGCAAAGTGCGTGGCATGTGCCCAGTGCGTGGAGATATGCCCAGGAAACGCATTGAAGCTCGGTCAAAAGCTTTGCACCACGGACGATACGAGCGCACCGGAGTACGTAAAGATTACGGACACGTTCAACTTTGCCAAGGCTCGCAACGAAGATTACCGCGAAAACCGCGAGGACGTTCTTCCCTCCGGCACTGCGCCGTGCAAGAGTGCGTGTCCCGCACATATCCCGGTGCAGGGCTATCTCAAGCTTGCCGCACAGGGGCGTTACACCGAGGCACTTGAGCTTATAAAGAAAGAAAACCCCTTCCCCGCCGTATGCGGGCGCATATGCAACAAACGCTGTGAGGCGGAGTGTACGCGCGGCAGTGTGGACGAGGCGGTTGCAATCGACGAGGTCAAGCGGTTCATTGCAGACCACGACATGAGCGAAGCAACTCGCTATATCCCCAAGATGGTCAACCAGATAGGCAGACCCTACAGCGAAAAAATCGCCATAGTGGGTGCAGGTCCCGCCGGCATGAGCTGTGCATACTACCTTGCGAACAAGGGCTACAGCGTGACGGTGTTCGACCGCAACAGCGTACCCGGCGGCATGCTGACACTGGGTATTCCGTCGTTCAGGCTGGAAAAGGACGTGCTGAACGCGGAGATAGACATTCTGCGCGAGATGGGCGTGGAATTCAAGTGCGGCGTTGAGGTCGGCAAGGACATCACACTCGCCGAGCTTCGCAAGCAGGGCTACAAGGGCTTCTACCTCGCCATCGGCGCGCAAAAGTCCGCAAAGCTGAGCATTCCGGGCGAGGAGCTGAACGGCGTGTTCGGCGGGGTCGACTTCCTGCGCGAGGTGAACCTCGGCAACAAGCCCGCTATAGGCAAGAAGTGCGCCGTTATAGGCGGCGGCAACGTGGCTATGGACGTGTGCCGCAGTGCGGTGCGCCTCGGCGCGGAGGAAACTTACATACTCTACCGCCGTTCGGAGGAGGAGATGCCCGCAGACAAGGACGAGGTGAACGAGGCGAAGCACGAGGGTGTCAGCTTTAAGTTCCTCGCCGCCCCCGTGGAGATAATGGGTGCGGACGGCAAGGTCACCGCAATAAAGGCAGAGCTTATGGAGCTTGGAGAAGCGGACGAAAAGGGTCGTCGCAAGCCCGTAGGCACAGGCAAATTCGAGACTATAGAAGTCGATTCCGTTATTGCCGCCGTAGGTCAGGTAGTCGACTGGGGTTCAATCGACGTAGGCGAGCTGAAAACCACCTCCCGCGGCACGGCAGAGGCAGACGCACTGACCTATCAGACGGCGCAGTGCGACATATTCGTCGGCGGAGACTGCTACACCGGTCCCAAGTTTGCAATTGACGCTATCGCCGCAGGCAAGGAAGCCGCGATAAGTCTGCACCGCTACGTCCACCCCGGTCAGACTCTGACTGCCGGACGCGACAGACGCGTATACCACGCGCTCGACAAAAACCAAGTACTGCTTGACGTGGCAAGCTTCGACAACGACCACCGTCAGCTTGCCGGTTACAGCGAGACGAAAGCCAAGACCTTCTCCGACGCACGTGTGACCTTCACTGAGGAGCAGGTCAGGCGCGAATGCGCCCGTTGCCTCGGTTGCGGCGCGACGAAGGTGGACAACTATCTGTGTATAGGTTGCGGTCTTTGTACGACGAAGTGCAAGTTCGACGCAATACACCTGAAGAAGGTGCGCGATTGGCATGCAACCACGTTTGAGACCATGCCGATAAAGGTTGCGGAAAACCTTGTCAAGCGTACAGGAGGCATCGTGAAAAAGGCGGTCAGCAAGTAATGCATGAGCTTGGTATATGCGACGCGCTTTTGAAGCTTGTCGGCAACATTGCCCGAGACGAACAGCTTGAGGGCGTGAAAAGCGTGACGATTGAGGTAGGGTCACTGTCCGGAGTCGTACCCGCCTACCTCAAAGACTGCTGGGTCGCAGTATCCGACGGCACAGCATACGAAAAGACCGAGCTTTTCGTGGAAAGCGTACCCGGCGAGGCGCAATGCCTTGACTGCGGAGAGCGTTTTACCGCGGATTTGAACAGGCTTATCTGCCCCAAGTGCAACGGAACAAAGCTCACGCCCCTATCGGGGCGTGAGCTGACGCTGAAAGAAATAGAAGCAATATAACACCTGACAAAAATCAGCCGTCTCATTCGAGACGGCTGATTTTGTCGTTATTGTATTTCGCCGCAGAAGTCACATGGACTCTGGTGCGGAAACACCGAGGAGATCAAGGGCATTCTTGAGGGTAATTTCAAGTGCCATTACAAGACCGACGCGCTGGTTGGTAAGCTCGGGGTCATCGGGGTTGTTGACACGGGCGACATTGTAATAGCTGTGGTAGAGCTTGACGAGGGAGATGATGTACTCATTGACGATGTTGGGCTTGCGGGTCTTTGCGGCCTTGGCAACAAGACCGGGGAACTCGCTCATCATCTTCATAAGGAGAAGCTCCTTTTCGTCGGTAAGGCGGTCATAGTTGTCGACCGGCTTGAAGGCGGGGATATCGGGGTTGCGGAGTATGGAACACATACGAGAGTGTGCATACTGGGCATAGTAAACGGGGTTGTTGTTGTCCTTGGCAACAGCCTGCTTAACGTCGAAGTCCATCTGAGAGGAGATATCCTTGGAACTGAAGAACCAGTGTGCCGCGTCAACGCCAACCTCCTCGGTAAGCTCGCGAATGGTGATGGCGTTGCCGGTGCGCTTGCTCATCTTGACCTCAACACCGTTTTCGACCATACGAACCATCTGGATAAGCTCGACAGAGAGGGTATCCTTCGGGCAACCGAGAGCGGAGAGAGCCGCTTGCATACGCGTGACGTAGGAGTGGTGATCCGCACCCCAGAGATTGACGAGCTTGGTATAGCCGCGCTCGAGCTTATAGACATGGTTTGCGATATCGGGGGTAAGGTAAGAGAGTGTTCCGTCGCTCTTGCGAAGAACACGGTCTTTGTCGTCGCCGTAGTCGGTACTCTTGAACCAGAGTGCGCCGTCCTTTTCGTAGAGAAGCCCCTTCTCGTCCATGAGCTTGAGGCAGTCATTTATACGCTGTCTGTCGTTCTCATAAAAGAAGGTCTCATGCACCCAAGATTCGATGTTGACACCGAAATTCTTCAGGTCACGGTCGATCTTATCAAGCTCGAGCTTTTTGCCGGTCTCCATGAAGTAGTGAAGACGCTCGTCACCCTCGACGGAGAGCCACTTGTCACCGTCTTTCTCGGCAATAAGGTCGGCAATACCCTTAACGTCCTCGGCATGGTAGCCGTCTTCGGGCAGGGGGTACTCAGCGGCACGACCGAAATGCTCATAATATCGCGCGATGAGGGATTCGCCGAGCTTGACGATCTGGTTGCCGGCATCGTTGACGTAGAACTCTCGGAGAACGTCATACCCGCTCTTTTCAAGCAGACGGCATATGCATTCGCCCCAGACGGCGTTACGGGCATGACCGCAGTGCAGATCACCCGTGGGGTTTGCGGAAACCCACTCGACAAGAATACGCAGACCGTTGCCGGAATCGTTCTTGCCGTAATCGCCCTTGGCTTCGAGAACCTTGTTGATAACGCCGGAGAGTGCGTCACCGCGCAGACGGAAGTTTATAAAGCCGGGCTTTGCCACGGTGATGGACTCAGCCTCGGGCAAAGACTCACGCAGCTTTGCGGCAAGCTCCTCGCCGATCTGCATGGGGGGCATATGCAACTCACGGGCAAGGCGCATGGCCGTGCTGGATGCATAGTCACCCATCTTCGAGTCACGGGGAACTTCGACAAGCAGAGTGTCCTCGTTGCCCTCTATGCCATAACAATCAAGAAGCGCGTCACTCAGCGCGTCATATATTTTCTTCTCAAAATCGCTCATTTCCCATTTGCCTCCATACTGATGGTGTTATAGATATTCTCAGATGCACATAAATCCTTCAACTGGCGGCAAAAATCGCTCGCCGCATCATTGTCCGACATTATGAGCAAAATTGTGTCGGCACCTGCAAGAGAGCCGACGAAGCCCGGGTGTTCGAGCTTGTCGATATACGCACAGACGGCGTTCGCCATGCTGATTATCGTTTTGACAACGATAATGTTCTGCACCGCCGTAAACGACGGAGCCGACATCTGCGCGATATACTGAAGATGTTCAACTCCTTTTCCGTCCTCACTCATGCCGGGATCGGCCACATACATGGGAAGCCCATCGGGACCGATCTGCTTTACAAGACCGAGGGCGCGGATATCTCGCGACACTGTGGACTGAGTACATTCAACTCCCCGTGCCGCAAGCAGATCCATCAAATCTTTTTGAGTTCTCACCTCGCGGGTAGATAGTAGCTCCAAAATCAACTGCTGTCGTCGCGTGTTCACAGACATCCCCCCTTATCCCCCTTACAACGAAATTCATGACGGGTATCCCATTCAATATCCGTCAGTTTATTCATTATAACATGCCGCGTTGAAAAAAGCTATACTAATTTAACGCACATTTTGACACATTCCTTTACTTTTGGACGCGAATTTCTTGTATATTCTTGCACATATATGCAAACGCGCCGAAAAACGCGAAAATCCCGGCGGCATAAACATGCATTTTGCCACCGGGGATAATACACAAAGTCATTGTTCGTCGCTTTGGGTATCCTCTTTGGGGATACTCGCGGAGTTATGCGAGCCTTTTGGGAGGCAGACGTTATTGCGGAATAGCGTGGGCGACATGCCTTTGAACTTGGAAAAGTTTAACTGTCGCCGACTCGATAACAGCGGATAGATTATCCTGAATACTAGCTGCTTTATTCACAAAGCATCACCTCAAGACTGTTCTTGTGTAATTCTTTGCTTTGGAGATTTCACAAGGATTGCGTCAAATCCTCACAACGTAGGAAAGACCGGCCGTATTTTCGCGGATACGACCGGCTTTCCAGATACGTTTAATTCTGGCGAACGGCAGGCGAACCACGTCCGCCTAATGGAGTGATATGTAATGCATAAATGCAATACAGCTTATTCGCTCCGACGGTCGAGAATTCTACTGCTATTTTATCAGCTAAGGACGAGCATCGTAGCTGTGAGAATTACGCCGACGACAACCGCGAGGATAGCAAGGAGCTTGCCGGCGAACTTCAGCCAAGTCTCATAGGGAACACGAGCCAGGGCAAGACCACCCATGATGAAGCCGCAGGTTGGAGTGAAGAGATTGACAAAACCGTTGGCGGCAACGTTTATCATGATGGAGGTCTCCGCAGACCAACCGAGACCGGCAACTATCGGGGAAACGATAGGAGCGGAGAGGCTGGCAAGACCGGAGGATGAGGGAACGAGGAAGCTCAGACCGATGTGCAGCAGGTAGTCAAGCACGCCGAAGATAGCGGCAGGCAGACCGGAGGCAGACAGCGCGGTGACGGAAGCCTCGACAAGCCAAGTGCCGAGACCGGTGGTGTTCATGATGACGGTGGTGGCACGGGCAAGGGCGATAACGAGGTTGACTGAGATCATATCGCCAAAGCCGGCAACAACGCACTTCATTATCTGGCTCTTGTCTTCAAGACCGACAAAGCCGATGATGATGCCCATGATGAGGAACCAAGTGGCGGCATCGTCAAACCACCAGTCACCGAGGCAGTTGCCGGTGAGGAAGGAGCTGAAGCCGAGGGCGTTGTAAACGGTCTCGGTGAGGCTACCCCAAGGAATGAAGCCGAGGATCATAATGACAAAGGACGCACCGAAGATCCACAAAACCGCCTTCTGACGACCGGTGAGCTTGACATCGTCGGCAATCTCACCGGAGCCGTAAGCCTTGCGGCATTCCTCAAGCTGTTCGGCAGTGAGAATGGAGCCTTTGTTGCTCTTGACGCTCTTTGCATAGTGGGTGACGAAGAGCGCGGCAATGAGATAAGAAACAAGCCAAAGGATAATGCCTTCGACGTAGACAATACCCGTGTTCATCTCAACACCGACATCTGCCGCGGCGGCAACAGCCGCGCCGGTTGCAAATGGGTTGATAGTAGAGCCGAGAACGCCGGTGCCTGCGCCGAGCAGAACGGTGGCCGCGCCAACCAGCGGGTCAAAGCCGGCGGCAAGCATGGTGGTAGCAAGAAGGATATAGAAGCCGACGGTTTCCTCACCCATGCCGTAGGTCGTGCCGCCGATGGAGAACACGAACATCAGTATCCAGATGAGGGCGATTTCTTTGCCGTGA
Organism: uncultured Oscillospiraceae bacterium; assembly: GCA_964496235.1. Classification (GTDB taxonomy): domain Bacteria; phylum Bacillota; class Clostridia; order Oscillospirales; family Oscillospiraceae; genus Limivicinus. The sequence continues at coordinate 25,484 of CAZBYU010000002.1, forward strand.
AGCTTCTTGACAAGCACCTGAACACCGGTCTCTAGAGCACCGGTAGCGGTGACGATAGCCAAGAACGCGCCGAGGCAGAACACGAAGCCGATAACATCGCCCGCGTTATGCCAGCCGTTGATGGGAGACATGAGAATGTCGCTGAGAGAAGCACCGACAACTGCGGCTTCCTGACCGGTGTCGGGGTCGGTATAGGTCTGACCGGCGGCAAACCAAGTCACGGCGGATACGACGAGAAGGATAGCTATGAGAATCGCAAAAGTACTGACTGAACGTCTTTTTTTCGTTCCTGCCATTAGTAGTTTCTCCTTTACTCTTTTTTATTGGGGAAGAACCGAGCTTCATCGGTTCTTCCTTATTCACAATTACTTTTCGATGACCGTGCCGGTCTTGCCCTCGAGAGCCTCGGCGGCTCTGGCAAGGGAGGTAATGAGCGCGATGCCGGTGCCACTCTTGACGAACTCCATGCAGGATTCAACCTTGGGAAGCATGCTACCGGGTGCGAACTGACCCTCTGCAATGTACTTATCTGCCTCGGCGAGAGTCATGGAGGGAAGCTCCTTCTGGTCGGGCTTATTGAAGTTTACGCAGACACGGTCAACCGCCGTGAGGATGATAAGCTGGTCGGCCTTGACATCACGAGCAAGGAGTGCGCTTGCGCGATCCTTGTCGATGACGGCGGCAACGCCATTAAGACCGTTCTCGGTCTCGACGACCGGGATTCCGCCGCCGCCGACGGTGATGACAATGTCACCGGCAGAGACAAGCTGTTCGACAACATCAAGCTCGACAATGCGCTTGGGGATCGGGGAGGGAACGACACGGCGATAGCCGCGACCTGCGTCCTCAACGAACACGAAGCCCTTTTCGGCCGCAATCGCGTCTGCCTCTTCCCTTGTGTAGAAGCTACCGACGGGCTTGGTGGGGTGTTCAAAGCCGGGGTCGTTCTTATCAACGACGACCTGCGTGACAACAGTGGCACAGGGCTTGTTGATGCCGCGAGACTTCATCTCTTCCTGAATGGTCTGCTGGAGATGATAGCCGATATAGCCCTGGGTCATCGCACCGCACTCGGGGAAGGGCATATACGGCGTGTTGCCGCCCTTATTTGCCGAGAACTCCAACGCGAGGTTTATCATGCCGACCTGAGGACCGTTACCGTGTCCGATGACCAGCTCATAGCCCGCCTCAACGAGGTCTACGAGGGACTTTGCGGTTTCCTTGACAAGCTTTAACTGCTCCTCGGGGGTCTTGCCGAGAGCATTGCCTCCGAGCGCTACTACTATTCTCTTACCCATGGCTTACTTGAGAGTGGCGTACATGACAGCCTTGATGGTGTGCATGCGGTTTTCCGCTTCGTCGAACTGACGGGCCTGCTTGCCGAGGAAAACATCTTCGGTGACTTCCATTGCGGGGAGACCGAACTTCTGATAGATGTCCTCGCCGACGGTCGTTTCACGATCGTGGAAGGAGGGCAGGCAGTGCAGGAAGATGGCGGTGGGACTTGCCATAGCCATGACGTTGGCATTCACCTGGTACGGGAGAAGCAACTCAATGCGCTTTCCCCACAGCTCGGCAGGCTCGCCCATGGAGACCCAAATATCGGTGTAGACGATGTCACAGTCCTTTGCGCCGACGGAAACATCATCGGTCAGGACGATCTCGGCACCGGTCTCTGCGGCAACAGCCTTGCACTTGGCAACCAGCTCATCGGAGGGCATAAGCTCCTTCGGACCGCAGGCGCAAAAGCGCATGCCGAGCTTGGAGCAGACTACCATGAGGGAGTTTGCGACGTTGTTGCGGGCATCACCGAAGAAGGTGAGCTTGC
>CAZBYU010000003.1:0-25393 GCA_964496235.1 uncultured Oscillospiraceae bacterium
GCGCGGATAAGGACGCGATAACACAGGTGATATATAATCTCCTCGACAACGCCGTTAAGTTTGCCCGTGAGGGTACATGCATCACCCTGCGCCTTTATAAGGACAACGGCAAGGCGTATGTCTCCATCAAAGATGTCGGAGAGACCATCCCGCCCGACGATCTTCCTTTCATTTTTGACCGTTTCCATAAGTCCGACCGCTCCCGCAGTCTCGATACGAGCGGCGTGGGCTTGGGGCTGTATCTTGTGAAAAGCATTATAAACAGCCACGACGAGGATATTGCCGTCCGCAGTGAAGACGGCGTGACGGAGTTTGTGTTTACTCTTCCGCTGGCGAAGTGAGTAACGCCGATTTATATCAGATCAGAGGTTGAGATATGAGTAATAATGAATGGTACGGCGGCGAGGGCTGGTATGAGCCGCTTAAAAAGCCCTCAAGCCGGAGTACGAAGAAAGCTTCCCGCCACAAGCGCGGCTGGACAACGCCGCGTGTTGTCGGGTGCATAGTTCTGGTGCTTCTGCTCATCGTCGGCACATCGCTTGCCTTTGCAAACGGCTCTGCCGCCGTGGTTTTTCGCCGCGGTGACGATACGTGGAGCTTCGGTGACAGCGGTCAGCTGGACGATTTGCCGGATAACAAGGATGACTTTTTCGCAAATTATTATACATCTACCGATACCGACACTGCCGAGGTCGACATTCCCCATGCGGATATAACCACAAGCTTCCGCCTACAGCTCGAGCCGGCGGGGGAGAGCGAGCTTAGCTTGCAACAGCTCTATGCCGATTGTTCGCCCTCCGTCGTTGCCATTTACGGCTATGTTGACGATAAATCGGGCTTTTATTGGGGTACGGGTGTTGTGCTGAGTGAAGACGGACTGATTCTCACCAATACCCACGTCCTCGAGGGCTGTACCAGTGCCGTTGTCAAGCTTTTTGACAACACCGAGTATGACGCGACCCTCGTCGGTGCGGACGCGATAAGCGATATTGCCGTGCTGAAGATAGATGCCGAGGGGCTTACACCAGCGCAATTCGGTACGAGCGGCAATCTCTCCGTCGGCGATAAAGTCGCCGCTATAGGTAACCCGCTTAGTGAACGCTTCCGCGCCACTATGACCGACGGTATCATCTCCGCCATAGAACGCGGCATTACCTATAAAGGTCACAGCATGACCCTCTTGCAGACCAATACTGCCATAAACGAGGGCAACTCCGGCGGTCCGCTTTTCAATATGTACGGTCAGGTCATCGGCATTACGAATATGAAGATGGTCTCCATGTATTCCAGCATTGAGGGTATCGGCTTTGCCATTCCCAGCTCCACGGTAAGCTCTGTTGTCAATTCCCTTGTGCAATACGGTGTGGTTCGCGGTCGACCGAGTATCGGCATAACCGTCGGTGCTATCCCGCAAACCGCCGCCGAGAAGTACGAAATGCCGGAAAAGGGTCTTTATGTCTCCGCTGTACAGTCCGGCTCCGATGCCGAAAAGCAGGGCATACTGCCCGGTGATGTCATTACGCAGGTGAATTATCAGCCTGTTTCCACCACCGAAGAGATAAACGCCATTAAAAACACTCTTGAAATCGGCGATGTCATGATATTCACCGTCTGGCGCGATGGGGAGACTATGGAATTTGCCGTTGCATTGATGGATACAAACGATCTGTACGACTGATATCCGGTGTTTTCTCGCCTTGACTTAGCAATAAAGCTCCTTTCACGGGCAAGCCCATGCTTTGCCCGTGAATTTTTATGCGTAATTTACTATAACGCGAGGCAACCCATGTAAATTCTTTTTACACAATGACAAAATGCAAGAAAATACTTGCAATCGACAACCTCCTGTGCTATATTAGCATCACAACAAAATAATTCCGTTGAAGCCTGCAGGATCGCAAGAGACTGTCGGCGGAGGAAACTCTGGAGAATCCCTCATCGGGTGCCGAAGGTGCAAGAGCGAAAGCTCGAATCTCTCAGGCCAAAGGACAGAGCGAGTTAATGACATTTCCTTATCGAGTGTCTGATGCTCATTTTCCGGAGTTGCTGTTTTGTCGGCAACTTTTATTTTTTTAATCGGGAGGAAAAAGAAATGTCGTTACTCAGTATCGTTCAGAAAATCAACATGTACCTGTCGGATTATATCCTTATCGTCCTTCTTGTCGGTACAGGTCTTTTCTTCACGATCAAGACCAAGTTTGTTCAGATTCGTTGCTTCAAAGAGGGCTGGAACCGTACCTTCGGTAACTTTTCTCTCCACGGCGGCAAGCAGGATCACGGTATAAGCTCGTTTCAGGCTCTTGCAACCGCAATCGCCGCCCAGGTCGGTACGGGTAACATAATCGGCGCGTCCGGCGCGATACTCATCGGCGGACCGGGAGCTATCTTCTGGATGTGGATTATCGCTTTCTTCGGCATGGCCACGATATATGCAGAGGCTGTCCTTGCCCAGGAAACGCGCGAGGTATCTTCCGACGGCAGTATTCACGGCGGTCCGGTTTATTATATCCGCCGTGCGTTCCCCAATGCATTCGGTAAATTCCTTGCCGGCTTCTTCGCTGTCGCGCTCATTCTCGCGCTTGGCTTCATGGGTTGCATGGTTCAGTCCAACTCCATCGGCGAAACCTGTGCCACGGCGTTCGGTATACCCGCTTGGGTCGCCGGTATTTTTGTCACGGTAATTGCCGTTGTTATCTTCATTGGCGGCATTCAGCGTATCGCCTCCGTTACGGAGAAAATGGTTCCCTTCATGGCGGGGCTTTACATCATCGGCGGCATTGTCATTCTCGTTGCCCGCGCAAAGTACCTGCCCGAGACCCTTGGAATGATATTCAAATATGCTTTCGTTCCCAACGCGTTGATCGGCGGTAGCATCGGCTACGCCATCAAGACCGCGATAAGCCAGGGCGCAAAGCGCGGTCTGTTCTCCAACGAAGCCGGTATGGGTTCCACGCCTCACGCTCACGCTATGGCGAATGTCAAAAAGCCTCACGAGCAGGGTACAGTTGCAATGATAGGTCTCTTCTTCGATACCTTCGTCGTCCTCACCATGACCTCCCTTGTCGTTATCTCCACTCTCTATGCCGGCAACGGTCCTCTCGCTTCCGGGGCGGCAGAGGGAATAAGCAAAACCAACATGGCTCAGCTCGCCTTCTCTTACATTCTCGGCGACACCGCAGGTCCTATCTTTGTCGCAATGTGCCTGTTCTTCTTCGCATTCTCCACCGTCATCGGCTGGAACTTCTTCGGCAAGGTCAATGTTGAGTACCTCTTCGGCAAAAAGGCAGTTCCCGTGTATTCCGTCATTGCTGTGGCGTTCATCTTCCTCGGCTCTTGCCTTTCCAATGACCTCGTGTGGGAGCTGACGGATATGTTCAACTTCATCATGGTCATTCCCAACGTCATTGCTCTCATTGCTCTTTCTTCTCTCGTTGTTGCCGCGAGCAAGGACACCGATAAAAATGAGACCCTGAAGAAGTGATTGAAGCAAATTTATTCGCTGAAAACCGAGCTTGTTGATATTATATTCAATTTCAATTATCATTCGTCGCGCCGATTATCTCGGCGCGGCGTTTGTGATTACTTGAAGCCATGCCACTTGCCAAAACGGTTAAAATATGTTAACTTAGTCTAAAATGAAGTATATCTGACTGGGAAAGGTGCTGAACTATATGGCAATTCATAAAGCGGCAGAGGATTATCTCGAAGCTATGCTTATGCTCAAGGAGAAAAACGGCTATATCCGCTCCATAGACATTGCGGAGCTTCTCGGCGTGACGAAGCCCTCCGTTTCGTATGCAACAAAGGGTTTGCGCGAGAGCGGGCATATAACCATGGATAAAGACGGTCTCATAACTCTCACGGACAAGGGCATGGAGGTTGCCGCGAGCATGCTTGACCGCCATAAGGCACTTACAAGCTTTCTCGTCATGCTCGGTGTTGACAAAACCGTTGCCGCCGCCGATGCCTGCAAGCTTGAACATGATCTCAGCGAAGAATCCTTCTCCGCCATATGCGAGCATGTGAAAAAGTTCGTATACGATAGGGAAGATGCCTGATTATATCCGAAACGGTTAACATAACACGACCTTGGGGCGCGGGGAAATTCCTGCGTCCTCGGTTTACATACTTGCGTGTTTGTGCTAGAATGACAAAACAAATGATAATCGGAGAATGCCATGTTTGAAAAGCTGAACGCTTTGAAAAATCAATATGAACAGCTCCTTGTGCGTATGGAGCAGCCGGAGACGTATTCCGATGTCGCGCTTTATGCAAAGTTTGAACGCGAGTCGCGTGAGCTTGCCCCGCTTGCCGAGGCGTATTCCGCCTATCAACGTGCCGAGGCGGACATGCACTCTGCACAGCAGCTTATGCAGGATGCCGAGCTTCGTGAGCTTGCCCAGGAGGAGTTTGCCGCGGCAAAGTCCGAGCGGGAGAGGCTGGAGCATGAGATAAAGCTTCTCTTGCTGCCCAAAGACCCGAACGACGCAAAGAACGTTATCATGGAGATACGTGGCGGAGTCGGCGGGGAAGAGGGAATGCTTTTTGCCGCTGATCTTTTCCGCATGTATTCCATGTATGCCGAGCGGCGCGGCTGGAAAATAGATGTTGCAAATGTCAACGATACCGAGCTTGGCGGTATAAAGGAAATAAGCTTCGTCATCGAGGGCGAGGGGGCATATTCGCGCTTGAAGTTCGAGGCGGGAGGACACCGTGTTCAGCGTGTCCCCGTCACCGAGTCCGGCGGGCGTATCCACACCTCTGCCGCGACGGTTGCCGTTTTGCCGGAGATTGGTGAGGTCGATTTCAAGCTTGATATGAATGATTTAAAAATCGACACCTACCGTTCATCAGGCGCAGGCGGACAGCACGTCAACAAAACCGAAAGTGCCATACGCATTACGCATCTGCCCACCGGTACTGTCGTTGAATGTCAGGACGAGCGCAGTCAGTATAAGAACAAGGATCGCGCCATGCAGATAATGCGCTCGAAGCTGTATGAAGCTGAGGTTGCGCGGCAAAATGCCGCTGTTGCCGCCGAGAGAAAGAGCCAGATAGGTACAGGTGACAGAAGCGACCGCGTCCGCACCTATAATTTCCCCCAGAATCGCGTCACGGATCACCGCCTTGCGGGTGACAGCAAAAACTTCAATATCGCCTCTGTAATCAACGGTGATCTCGACCCCATTATCGACGCGCTCATTACAGCCGATCAAGCCCAAAAGCTTGCCGAGCAGACGGAGGCGGACGCATGAAGACCGAGCGAATTACAAATGATCTTGCCCGCGCGGCGGAGCTTATCCGCGCGGGTGAGCTTGTTGCCGTGCCGACGGAGACGGTTTACGGTCTTGCCGCAAATGCCCTTGATGAGCGTGCGGTGCGGGAAATATACGAGGTCAAGGGTCGACCTGCGATAAAGCCGCTTTCGATTATGATAGACGGCAGGGGAGCGATGGCAAAGTACTGTGACCCTGTTCCGCCACAGGCAGAGCTACTTGCGGATAAGCTTTGGCCCGGACCTTTGACCATTGTGCTTACTGCGCGTGACCTTGTTCCGGATATCGTTCGCGCCGGTGGTGCGACTGTCGGTCTGCGCTGTCCGGCTCACGCGATGACGCTCGAGACTCTTTGCCTTGCGGGCGTGCCGTTTGCCGCACCCTCTGCAAATCCCTCGGGGGCTGACAGCCCGAAGACCGCCGACAAGGTTTTGGAATACTTTGACGGCAATATTTCTGCCGTAATTGACGGCGGCGAGTGCGGCATTGGACGGGAATCCACGCTCATTGATATGAGCAAGACACCCTATAAAATACTCCGCAGAGGCGCATTGTCCGAAGAGGAGATAGCGGACACGCTCGTTTCCGGCATGAAGCTTGTCGGCATAACCGGCGGTACGGGTACAGGTAAAACAACCGCGCTTGATACTCTTGCCGATATGGGCGCACTTACGCTCGACTGTGACGCGATATATCACCGCCTTTTGCGCCATGACCGCGAGCTTATCGCCGCAATTTCCGCGGCGTTTCCCTCTGCCGTTACAGATGGCGTGGTGGACACAAAGGCACTCGGCAAAGTTGTTTTTGCCGCGGCTGACGCGCTGGAGCGTCTGAATGCGATCACGCACGAGTTTATACTCGGCGAAATACGCCGCTTACTGCGCGAACACGCCATGAACGGCGGTACTCTCGCCGCGATAGACGCGGTGGAGCTTCTCTCGTCCGGGCTGGGTGAGCTGTGTGATTTCACCGTCGGCGTTGTCGCCGCGCGTGAGCGACGGATCGAGCGCATCTGTCTGCGTGACGGTATTACGCGTGAATATGCCGAGCTTCGGCATGACGCACAGCGTCTCGACGAGTATTATTATCATAATTGCGATTTTGTGCTGACTAATGACGGCACACCGGCGGAATTTGCCGCCGAATGTATAAAACTATTCACGGAGGAACTGAAAAAATGAGTGATTTGAGAGAAAAGCTGTTCTACGAGCAGAAAAACGGCTATGACCTTATTGATACCGAGGAGCGTGTAAAGCTCGAAGAGTATTGCATTGAGTATATGGATTACCTTGACCGCTCTCGTATGGAGCGGGAAGCCGTTGCAAACGCCATTGAGCTTGCCGAGGCTCGCGGCTTTGTAGAGTATGTCGCGGGTATGGAGTTAAAACCAGGCATGAAGGTGTATAAGAATAACCGCGGCAAGGCTCTCATGCTCGCCGTCATCGGCAAAAAGCCGCTTTCCGACGGTGCGGTAATTGCCGGGGCGCATGTCGACTCCCCGCGTCTTGATCTCAAGCAGGTCACGCTTTACGAATCCGACGAGATGTGCTACTTCAAAACCCACTACTACGGCGGCATCAAGAAATATCAGTGGGTCACGATCCCGCTTGAATTGCACGGCGCGGTCGCACTAAAGAGCGGTGAGGTCATTAATGTAACGCTCGGACGCGAGGAAAATGAGCCGAAGTTCGTCATAACCGACCTTCTTCCTCACCTCGCGGCGGATCAGATGAAAAAGACCATGTCCGAAGGCTTTACCGGCGAGGGGCTTAATATCCTGCTTGGCTCTGCGCCTTATGCCGATGATGGCAAGGACAGAGTTAAGCTCGCCGTTATCAGCATGCTTAATGACATGTACGGCATTACGGAGGAGGACTTCCTTTCCGCCGAGCTTGCCGCCGTTCCCGCATTTGACGTGTGTGAAATAGGACTTGACCGTTCTCTCATCGGTGGCTACGGTCATGATGACAGGGTTTGCGCCTATGCCGAGCTGAAAGCCATATTCGACGTAAAGGATCCCGAACGCACCTGCGTATGCATCCTCGCAGACAAGGAAGAGACCGGCTCCGACGGTGTCACCGGTATGCAGAGTGCCGCGTTTGACTGCTTTATGGAAGACCTGTGCCAAGCTCAGGGGGTCGCACTGCGCCGTTGCTATGAAAACAGCTTCTGCATCTCCGCCGATGTCACCAATGCCTATGACCCGCTTTACCCCGAGGTTTCCGAAAAGCGGAGCGATTCCAAGGTCAACTACGGTGTAGGTATCTGCAAGTTTACCGGTGCACGCGGCAAATCCGGCACGAGCGATGCGTCTGCCGAGGTCGTGGCGTATCTGCGTAAGCTTTTTGCAGACAACAATGTTGTCTGGCAGCTTGCCGAGCTTGGCAAGGTCGACCAGGGCGGCGGCGGCACGATCGCAAAGTTTATGGCAAACCGCAATATCGACACCATTGATGCCGGCGTTCCCGTGCTGAGTATGCACGCCCCCTTTGAGGTCGTGGCGAAGTTTGACTGCTACATGACCTACAAAGCCTGCCTTGCCGCATATTCGGATAAGTAAGAGTATTCGTTATATTAAGCATTATTTCTCACCTCACGGACATAATAGCTCCGTGAGGTGATTTTTTACGGACAATATAAAAGAGTTTTCCACAGCGTCGGCGGGACATGTGCAATGTCTGACCGTTGTGGGGCAGATCGAGGGTCATCAGCTTTTGCCGGAGGATACAAAGGCAACGAAGTATGAGCATGTCCTCCCGCTCATTGCCGCCGTAGAGGAATCGCCCGAGATAGAGGGGTTGCTTATACTGCTCAATACCATGGGCGGTGATGTGGAAGCGGGGCTTGCCATTGCCGAGCTTATTGCCGGTATGACCAAGCCCACGGTTTCGCTTGTCCTCGGCGGAGGGCATTCGATAGGCGTTCCGCTTGCCGTTGCCGCGCGGCGCAGCCTTATCGCGCCCTCTGCTGCCATGACGGTACACCCTGTGCGTCTAAACGGTGTGGTCATCGGCGTTCCGCAGACGTATAATTATTTTGCGCGTATTCAAGAGCGCATAGTCGGTTTTGTCACGGCACACTCCAATGTCACGAGAGAGGATTATCTGCGCCTTATGACGAATACGGACGAGCTTGCAAACGATGTCGGCAGTGTCATTTACGGCGCAGAGGCGGTCAGCTTGGGTCTCATCGATGCGATCGGCACACTCTCCGACGCACTCGATTACCTCCATGGCGAAATTGCGGAAAATCGAAAAGGTAAAATGTGATTGAAAAATGCCTGCAAGCGGTATATAATGAGAAAAAGAATGCCGTTTGGTCTCGGCTTGCGGTTGAACGGTTATGAGGAGCTAGTATGGACAAAATTGCGGTCTTGATACCCTGCTATAATGAAAGTGCTACGGTGCAAAAGGTGGTTTCCGACTGGCGTCGGGAGCTTCCCGAGGCGGTGGTTTATGTGTATGACAATAACTCTACCGACGGAACGGCTGAACTTGCCGCGGCGGCGGGTGCTGTTGTCAGACACGAATACAGGCAGGGGAAGGGTAACGTCATACGCCGCATGTTCCGCGAAATTGACGCGGAGGCGTACATAATGGTCGACGGCGACGATACTTATCCCGCCGAGTATGGGCGGGAGATGGTCAATGCCGTGCTGGAGCGGCATGCGGACATGGTTGTCGGAGACAGGCTTTCGTCGACTTACTTTGAAGAGAATAAACGCCCCTTTCACAATTTCGGGAACTCCCTTGTTCGCTGGGGCATAAACCGCCTCTTCAAGTCCGATATAAAGGATATCATGACCGGGTATCGTGCGTTCAGCTATCTCTTCGTCAAGTCCTTCCCTGTGCTTTCAAAGGGCTTTGAGATAGAGACCGAGATGAGCATACATGCCCTTGATAAAAACATGTATGTCGAAAACGTTGTGATCGACTACCGCGACAGACCCGAGGGAAGTGAATCCAAGCTTAACACATATTCCGACGGAATGAAGGTCATCTTTACTATCATACGCCTATACAGAAACTATAAGCCGCTTTCGTTTTTCTCGCTTATCGCGCTTGTTCTGACGGTGATTGCGGCGGTGTTCTTTATTCCCGTGTTCTCAACTTATCTTAAAACCGGTCTTGTGCCGAATTTCCCGACGCTGATAGTCTGCGGCTTTACGTTTATGGCGGCTCTGCTTTCGCTTTTTGCCGGGCTGGAGCTTCAAAACGGCGTCCAGAAGAATCGTCAGGATTTCGAGATGAACCTGATAAGAATATATAATGAGAGTAAACGAGAGCTTTGAGTGTTTAACATGGCTTCACAGCCTTATTATTGAACGAGAGGAAGTAAAAATTGAGCGGGATTAAGCACAAATATCTTAAAAACTCCGGCATAGCCGTTGCGCTTGTTGTCGCCGGTGTTGCAGTCGGTCTTTTGCTGTTGGCGGTCGTATACATGCTCCCCACATGGAGCATAAACTACCACATCGGCGAATCCGTCTGGACACTTCGCGATGAGGGCGCATATCCCGAGACCAAAAGCGGCGAAATGCTGGATAATTTCACAGACTCGTTCATGCTCAGCATAATGTATAATAAGGGTGATACTTATGCCGAGGATATGCTCCTTTCAACCTATATCTCAGGAGAAAGCTATTATCCCTTGGATAATCTATTTGACTATATTACGGGAAATGAAACCGCCGAGTTTACCGAGGAATCATACGGAAGGTATTGGCACGGATATCAGGCGGTTTTGACCCCGCTGTTTTTGCTTTTCAATATTACCCAAATTCGCACTCTTAACATGCTCTCCCAGCTTACATTGATAATATGCATAGCGGCAATGCTTGGCATGAAAAAACGCGCGGATTTGATAATTCCGTTTGCTGCCATGTATTTAAGCCTTACTCCGGTTGCTCTTTTTTCTTCGTTCCAGTTTTCCTCCACGTTCTATGTGATGTGCTTTCTTTCTCTCGCGGTGGCATTGAAATGCGACAAATGGAGCTTTACAAGGCTTTGCTTTGCTTTTGAAATAGCGGGTGTCGCTGAGGCGTATTTTGATTACCTTACGTATCCCGCCGTGTGCTTCGGTGTGCCGCTGATACTCTACTTCGCCTTGGATGCATCCGCGAGAAAAACTGTTGTGCAGAGGATAAAAGAGCTTGTGCTTATGTGTGCCTCGTGGTTTGTCGGATACATAGGTATGTGGTCGGGCAAATGGGTGGTTGCCAGCATGTTTACCGACGAAAATATACTTCTGGATGCAATAAATATGGTGAGGTTCAGAAGTTCCACAAGCCAGGGAGATGACGTGTTCACATATGGAGGCACGGTGTCGGGCAATTTCTATTATTTGATCAATACCAACAGCGGGCTTCTTATGTCGCTGCTTGCCATCATGCTTTTGGCGTGGCTTGTTTTCATGATACATAAAAAGAAAGCACCTTTGCAAACGAATGTGTCTGCGGTTGCCGCGGTTATTATAAGCAGTCTTATTCCCTTCGCTTGGTATCTCGTAACGATCAACCATTCTTTCATACATTCGTGGTTCACCTTCCGTGAGCTTTCCATTACAGTATACGGTGTGATGACGGCGTTATATCTGCTCTTATACCGAAGAGAGCCGGAAAACGATAAAAAACAGATTACTGTGTAATAATCTCAGCCCGCCTAAGGCGGGCTGAGATTTTCGCTTATAGTCGGTATTCTTCACCATGTTGCCGTGCTTTTATATTTTGGCGTTCTCTTGCTCTTGTACACTGCATAAATTTGTGTTATAATATATGTTATGTTTACCGTGGGGGTGTATGCCAATGTCAGTATGGAATGCGATTGTGCTGGGGCTTGTGCAGGGAATAACCGAGTTTCTGCCGGTTTCAAGCTCGGGTCATCTTGCCATTATCAACAATCTCTTTGACATGACAACGACCACCGACGGTCATATGTTTTTTGAGGTTTTGTTGCATTTGGGGACGCTCGCGGCAATATGCGTGTGCTATTGGCAGGACATCACTCAGATGTTTTATGAGGTTCTCGGCTTTATAAATGTCGGTCCCTTGGCGGGTGAACGCCGCCGCCGTTATCCCTCGGCGCGCTTATTCATAATGATCGTGTTTGCAACGCTCCCTCTCGTACTCATTCTGCCCATTCACGATATGATAGAAACGCTCTATTACCAAAACGTTTTCATCGGTGTCGCGCTTGTGCTGACGGGCTGTATGCTTTTCGTGGCGGATAAGATGACGCCCGGCACAAAATCGGCAACAAGCATGACCATCTCCGATGCGTTGATAATAGGTCTCTGTCAGTGTGTGGCGACTATCCCCGGTCTTTCCCGCTCGGGAACTACCATTACCGCCGGAGTTGCAACGGGGCTTAACCGCGAGTTTGCGGTGAAGTTCTCGTTCCTGCTCTCTATTCCCGCCGTTCTCGGCGCGAATATCCTCTCCCTCATTGACGCTGTGGGGCAGGGCGTGGATCTTGCCAATGTTCCGGCGTATCTTGTCGGCATGGTGGCGGCTATGCTCTCCGGTATTGGCGCGATAAGCCTTTTGAAGCGCATCGCGGCAAAGGGTCGCTTCGGCGGCTTTGCGTACTACTGCTGGGTCATGGGCGTGTTGAGCATAATTCTTACTCTCATATTCTGATATTTTAGTTTTCTACTTACGTTTTTTCATCGAAGAAAGGACAATTCAATGGCACAAAGCAAAAAAACAAGCTCCTCTTCTGCGAGCGGGAAGAAGAGCGGTTCCGGCACGAAAAACAGCGCGTCGAAGCCTAAAAAGGCTTCCGCGCCGGTCACACCGCCCGAGCCGCCCGCTCCGCCTATACGGCGCGAGGTGGGCGCGGTAGTGTTTCTCTTCCTCGCGGTCTTTCTCGTAATAAGCCACTTTAATACCGACGGCAAGTTTATAGTTTTCTTTGCAAACCTTGTCAAGGGTCTTGTCGGCTGGGGATTCTGGGTTACTATACCCGCATTTCTCGTTGCGGCGGTAATTCTCGGCTTCCACAAGGGGTATCCCGTGGCACTGCGCGTTACCTCCGCTCTGATGATTCCCATACTTGTGGCATCGCTCGGTCATCTCTTTTTCTATGAGCCGCTTATAGTTATGCCGGAGCTTCCGGAGCTTACGGCTCAGCTCTTTGCCGATGGGCAGAGCATGCACGGCGGTGGCGTGGTCGGCGGTCTTATCGCCGTTTGCCTTTCCAACGCTTTCAGCCTTTATGGCGCAATGCCGGTTTTGGCTGTGTTACTTATCTTTTTCACTGTCAAGTGCTTCAACGGCAGCTTTACCAAGGCTTTCAATAAGGCAGGGGAGCGTGCCGCAGTGAAGTATGACCCCTCCATGTATCAAAAAAAGTCCGCACCGCTTGATGATGAGGCGGTTCTGCCTCTTGAAATAGGCAATAATGAGGCAAAGCCCGCCAAAGTCGGAAAAGCGGCGAAGCCCGCGGCAAAAATCGAGCGCATTGAGCGTAGCCGGGTTATGACGGATATCCCCCTCGACGATGATGACGAGCCGTTCCCGCTTGTCGACAAGCGCGGCGCGAAGTCACCGACGCTTGACGAGTCGCAGGAGCGTCACGGCAAGAGCGCGACGGCAAAGCGTGACACGGCGGATACCGCGCCGAAGAGCGCGGTCAAGGCGAAAAAGACCGATGCCGAGCTTCCCGCAGACCCCGCCGCCTCATTGCGTCGTCATCGCGGCGCACCGATAATCCGCGAGGGCGAGGTTGTCGACGGTGAGACCGCCGCTCGTGCCGCAGGTGTGGATGTTGACGGATTACGCGACACGGTCGAGGAGATTATGAGAGCCTCCACTATGTCCGCCGAAATCTCCGACCCACCCAAGAAAAAGATAAGCCGTGCCGAGGTTGAAAAAGAAGCTAAAGCCGTTGAGATTGCGGTTGCCTGTGCGGAGGATGGTACAGGCTACGAGTTTCCGCCAATCGATCTTCTGCGTACCGGCACGGCGGCAAATATAGACGCGCGAGAGGAGATTCTTGTCAATAAAGAACGCCTCGAGGGTGCGATACACAGCTTCGGCATAAATGCCGATATCGTCGGCGTTACCCGCGGTCCTACGGTCACGCGCTTTGATATTGAGCTTGAACAGGGTGTTAAGCTTGCCCGCGTCACCAATCTCGCCGGGGATCTCGCTCTTGCCCTGGGCGTTATGAACGTCCGCATCGCGCCTATCCCGGACAAGATATCCACAGTCGGCATCGAAGTGCCGAATAAAATCGTCAGCACCGTTTATCTCCGTGATATAATCGAATCGCCGCGCTTTGTAAATGCCAAGTCCAAGCTCAGCTTCGCTCTGGGCAAGGACATAGGCGGTGAGTGTGTCGTCGGCAATATTGCAAAGCTCCCGCATATGCTCATTGCCGGTACAACAGGCTCGGGCAAATCCGTGTGCATGAATTCGCTTATTTTGAGTCTGCTGTATAAGTCCACGCCCGATGAGGTTCGCCTTATCATGATAGACCCCAAGATGGTCGAGCTGGGTGTGTATAATGGGATACCGCACCTCTATGTTCCCGTTGTCACAGACCCCAAAAAGGCGGCCGGTGCGCTTCAGTGGTCTGTTGTCGAGATGCTTAAACGCTATCGCCTCTTCTCGGAGATCGGCGTTCGTGATTTGGATAATTACAATAAGCATTGCCAAACCACAGGCGAGGCTACGCTTCCCCGCGTTGTCATTGTCATCGACGAGCTGGCTGACCTTATGCTCGTGGCCTCCAAAGAGGTCGAGGAGAGCATATGCCGCGTCGCGCAAATGGGTCGCGCGGCGGGCATGCACCTTGTCATCGCCACTCAGCGTCCCTCGGCCGATGTTATCACCGGTCTTATGAAGGCCAATATACCCTCGCGCATTGCCTTTGCGGTCTCGTCCTCTCTTGAAAGCCGTATTATCCTCGATCAGACCGGCGCGGAAAAGCTCGTCGGAATGGGCGATATGCTGTTTTCGCCAGTCGGTTGCGGTAAGCCCACGCGCATTCAGGGCGCATTTGTGTCCGATGAGGAGCGCGAGGAGGTCATCCAGTTTATCAAAGAGGGCGCGATTGCCGTTCAGGGCAATTCCGAGATCGAGGAGTACATGAACAAAGCCGCAGAGGATAAGTCAGCCCCCGACGGCGGGAAAGCCTCCAAGGACGAGGGGATTGGCGGCGGCTACGATGAAATGCTTCCGCAGGCTGTCGAGGCAATTTTGGAGACTAAGTCCTGCTCCGTTTCAATGCTACAGCGTCGTGTCAAGCTCGGCTATTCCCGTGCCGCACGTATCGTTGATCAGATGGAGGAGCTGGGCATAGTCGGTCCTTATGAGGGCGCGAAACCCCGCAAGGTGCTTGTTGACTATCAGGGCTGGCATGATATTCAGGTCAAGCTCGGCATGGCGGCACCCGATGACTTTGCCCTTGCCGCCGAAATAAGCGAGCAGGAGATTAATCTCCCGGATTACGATGAGATTTGATACTTAATAGCAAAAGGGCGTTCCAACGCCCTTTTGCTACAGAAAGAAGATTTAACTATGGATTATTTTTGCCCTAATATGACTCTTGAAGAGGTAAACGCCATGAGCATGCTTGCCCTTGCTCACATAGGTGACGGTGTGTATGAGCTTATGACTCGCGCCATGCTCTGCAAGCAGGGGCATTCCGCCGTCGGCAAGCTCCATAAGCTTGCCGTGTCGTATGTCAATGCGCCGGCTCAGGCTCGCGCCGCAAAAAAGCTGATGCCACTTTTGAGTGAGCAGGAGCTTGCAGTGTATAAGCGCGGTCGCAATGCCAAGGTAAACTCCGTTCCCCAAAAGGCAACAGAAGGGGAGTACCATGCCGCAACGGGGCTTGAAGCATTGTTCGGCTGGCTTTACCTACAGGGATATATAGAGCGCGTTGACGCACTTTTCGCCGCGATAATGGAGGGTGACAATGCCACTTGATGCCGTGACCGTCGGCGCACTTACGCGCGAGCTTCGCAATAAAATAGAGGGCGGAAGAATCGACCGTGTTCAACAGCCAGAGCGCGACATGCTCGTCATATCGCTTCGCGCCAAGGGCGAGAATCGGCGTCTTGTCCTTGCTGCGGGAGGGGGTAATGCCCGCGTCCATCTCACGACAGGTTCGTTTGAAAACCCTGCCGAGCCGCCTATGTTCTGTATGCTTATGCGTAAGCATCTTGTCGGCGCACATATCATATCCGTTGAACAGCCGCGCTTTGAGCGCATGGTGGTTATCACCCTCGACACACACGACGAACTCGGTGTGCAAAGTGAGAAAAAGCTTGTCGTTGAGCTTATAGGGCGCAGTGCGAACGTTATTCTTGTCGGAACGGACGGTCGAATTATTGACTGTATGCGCCGCATGGACTTCGGCGGCGATGCAACGCGCCGAATGCTCCCCGGTATGATATACCGCTTTCCGCCCGAACAGAATAAGCCCTGCTTTTTTACGCTCGACAGTGAAACGCGCGGTGCGCTTATCGCCTCGGCTGATACGATAGTACCGGTGGATAAGTTCCTCATGGATACCTTCTCCGGTCTCTCTCCGCTTGTTGCACGTGAGCTTGCCTATCGCTGTGGTGGGGATTACACGCTTCTCACCGCCTCTGTCGACGCCCTTGATGAGTCTGTTGCGGCAGATGAGTGTGAGCCTTGGCTTGTCCGCATTGACGGATGTGTGCGTGATTTTAGCTTCATGCCGATAAAGCAGTACGGTGCGTCGGCGGAGCTTGAACACTTTGCAAGCTTTTCCGAGCTTTTAGATGCGTTCTACCTCTCGCGTGACCGCACTGAACAGCAACGCCGCCGCAGTCATGACCTTACTAAATCCGTCAAGACACTGCGTGACCGTCTTGCGCGTAAGCTCTCTCTACAACGCGAGGAACTTCTGCGTACAGAGGGGCGCGAGGATATCCGCCGTAATGCCGAGCTTGTAACCGCGAATATATATCGCATTAAGCGTGGAGATCGCGCACTTGAATGCGAAAACTACTATGACCCCGCCTCTCCTCTTGTCAAAATCGAGCTTGATCCATTGAAAACACCGCAACAGAACGCCGCGGCGATGTATAAGGAGTATAATAAGCTCAAGGCGGCAGAGACACATCTGACCGTCCTCATTGCCGAGGGTGAGCGTCAGCTTGACTATCTCAACAGTGTCCTTGATGAGCTTGACCGCGCCGAAACCGAGCGCGACATTTCGGATATACGGCGAGAGCTGGTTTCCACAGGTCATCTGCACCGGGCAAAGGGCGCGAAGAACGAGCGCATCCCTAAGCCCCAAGCACCCTATCGCTTCTTGACCGACGATGGCTTTGAGGTTCTTGTTGGGCGCAGTAATGCCCAGAATGACGAGCTTACATTCCGCCTTGCCCGGCGCACGGATATGTGGATGCATGTCCAGAAGGTACACGGAAGCCACGTCATCGTCCGTTGTGAGGGCGAGGAGCTGCCGGAGCAAACGCTTATGCAGGCGGCATCACTTGCCGCCTACTATTCACAGGGACGCGACGGAGGCAAGCTCCCCGTGGACTATACCATGGTCAAAAACGTCCGCAAGCCTTCCGGCGCACTTCCGGGCAAGGTCATATATACCGAGTACAAAACCGTTACAGCCGAAGCTGATGAGGCATTGGTGAAGAGCCTGAAAAGGTGAGTGTATTCGCTTTCTCATTGTAATCGGTGCATATAAGGCGAAAATGCTCGAATGCAACGACCGAATAGGAGGTCACGATGCAAAATGAACAATTATGAGCGCGCGAAGCAATTTATGCCGTTTTCACCGCTGAACGGCTTGGAGGAGACGCTTGCCGCACAGGAGCGTGTCCGGGAGGAACGCGTTTACCTCGGCGAGGACGCACAGCAGGAGCTGAACAGCAAGCTTTTGGAGCTTGAACCCGGTGATTGGGTAACGGTGGAATTTTATCGAGGCGGTCGATATGCGCGTGAAAGCGGAGTGCTGAAAAAGGTGGATGTGAACACGCGGCGGCTTATATTGGACGAGATACGCATACCGATAGATGATTTGAAAGAGATATATAGGGGGTAAAGTGCTTATGGGAATGGACATAGGGAAAACGATAAGCGAGGCGCGGCGAAACGCCGGGCTGAGCCAAGCGGGGCTTGCCGCGCGGCTGACGATGCTGGGCGTAGACGTGACGAATCAGGCAATATGCAAATGGGAAAATGACACTACCCTGCCGAACGCAAGACAGCTTCTCGTGCTGTGTGCCGCGCTGGGTATGGACGATGTTTTGGGAGAGTTCACAAACGGCAAGTACGGCGCGTACTCGGGCTTGAATGCCGCAGGGCGCAAAAAGCTCGGCGAATACCGCGAACTTTTGCTTGCAAGCGGACTCTATTCTCCCAACGAACATACGCACTCTGCCGATGAACGCCGCCGCTCGTTGCCGCTTTATTCGCTGGCTGTTTCCGCAGGCACCGGGCAATTTCTGGACGGCGAGAACTATGAAATGGTCGAGGTCGGCGCGGAGGTGCCGGATGGGGCAAACTTCGGTGTGCGCGTCGCGGGTGACAGCATGGAGCCGCAGTTTCACGACGGTGAGGTAATATGGGTGCATCAGCAACGCAGTTTGATGACCGGTGAGATAGGCATATTCCTCTATGACGGCTGTGCATATCTCAAAGAGCTTGCCGCCGGGGAAGGCGCACTTGCCCTGCATTCTCTTAACCCGAAATACGATGACATCGTGATTTCGCCGGAGTTGCCCTTGCGTGTGCTGGGCAAGGTGATAGCCCACGGAGTATGAGCCGGGAATACATAAGCGTGTTCTGTTAAGCATTTTTGGCAAGCTTATACGGATTGAAAAGGCGCGGCATGTATGGTAAAATAAACGTCGATTTTGTTCGATGAATTGGAGACAGAGATGAAAACTGCCGTAAGATATAAATTAGGCGTGATAATATTTGCCCTTGCCGTACTCGCTCTGGGTATATTCACGGCTGTGAAACTTCTTGAAAAAGAGCCGGAGGAGGTTGATCCTCACGCGGGTCAGGTTTACATCTATGACGGCTTCGACTGGATATGGATGACCCCGCTGGAGGGTGTTCCGGTGAACACGATGACCGCCGAGATGTTCACGGCAAACGGTACTGAGATAAGCTATACCGGCGATGAATACGAGGTTCTGCGCGGGATAGATGTGTCCGAACACCAACATGAGATAAACTGGACTCAGGTCGCGCAGTCCGGCGTTGACTATGCGTACATACGCCTCGGGCGGCGTGGCTACACCGAGGGCGGTCTGTTTGAAGACCCATATTTTGCCGCGAATATGCAGGGCGCACAAAGCGCGGGAGTGAAAACCGGCGTATACATGTTCTCTCAGGCTATCACCGTGCAGGAGGCTATCGAAGAGGCAAACTTCGTGCTTGAACGCATCGGCAAATACGGTACTTCTCTGCCCATAGTATTCGACTGGGAAAAAATCGAGGATGAGGGTGCGAGAACGGCGAACATGACCATGTCCGGTCGCACGGACTGTGCCGTGGCGTTTTGCGAGACGATAAAGAACGCGGGCTATAGCCCCTGCGTATATTTTAACCGCAACCTCGGCTACTACGGATACGATCTCACGCGCCTGACGGACTATATGTTCTGGTTCTCTCTGCCCGAAAGCCCATTTCCGAACTTCTACTATGCCGCCGACATGTGGCAGTACAGCTTTACGGAGACTGTTCCCGGTATCGGCGTGGAAACGGATATGAACCTCTGGTTCATTCCAAAGGTAACGCCCTCTGCCGATACGGTGGAATAAGTTGAAGTATATATTTAGATATAAAAAGACAGCACCTCGGATGAGGTGCTGTTTGTATATGACCGTGTCAGACCTTCCAGCCTACGGCAAGCTCGCGTGAATTTACGAAGCGGCGGTATATACCGTCTTGACGGATAAGTCCGTCAGGTCTACCGCTTTGCATGATTTTGCTGTTGTCGATGACAAGAATAATGTCGGCATGGCGGACGGGTTTTAGGCGGTGTGCCGCCGCGCAGGGCTTCCTCTTGTCGGCGTTCATGGGTTTCGCCGTTCGTTCGCCTCTTTGGTCTATCACCTTGAGTGGTCGGAGCTTGCTACAATGCACGTCGGCGGATGGGCAGACTATCAAACAATGCGAGATATTTTCACAAAACTGTCAGAAAAAGATAAGCAAGCCGCAATAAAAAAGATGAGCAAATTCTACAAAAAATCCGTTAGTAAACCCGTTAGTAAAAATAGCGGTTAAAGTGCTTCACAAAGTGAAGTTTCAGCTCTCAAATGTGACGCTAGACAGCCACGCGAAAAAGCCAAAAAGCATTGAAAACACAAGAAAATCCCGCAACTTCAACGGTTGCGGGATTTCCTAATGATTGGTGCCGGTGGTGGGACTCGAACCCACACGATGTCGCCATCGGCGGATTTTGAATCCGCTACGTCTACCATTCCATCACACCGGCGTGACGACAAAGAGTATATTACATACGCGGCAAAAATTCAAGTGTTTTTCGCGGTAATTTGAAAGATTTTTGTTCGCAGATTCACTTTGGCTTCTGATACACGTCGCAATTCGGCGTGTATCAGCGGCTTTTGAGGCTGAATTTCGGTTCGATATGAGCAATGAGGCGTTTTATGTTTCCTTTGTGTCGCACAACCAAGAAAAGTGTGCAGAACGTGGATAGTCACCATACCGCGTCAACACTGTTTAACATCTCCATACTCACAGGGCAAGTCAGAGTGGCGCAGATAACGGCAAGAGACATGTACCTTTTCGTAAATAACAGCGTCAGCATAACTGCAAGTGCGATAAGTGCGACGCGCCAATCCAGAAACCATACCGCCGCGGCACACACCAAAAAAGCCCTTGCCGCCACGAAGGACGTACCACAGCGGATACTCACGAACGAGCAGAGCAAACAAAGCCGTCCACGCCACGCCGAGTCGAAAAGCCCCGAAGTGTGTTTTGAAAAGCTGACCGAACACCGTGCATACAACGCAGGTCTTCATCAAATCCAGCGCGAAGACAAACCACACCCATTTTTCGCCGTAAACCCGCTTGAAGTTCGTAAAGCCGGGGTTTCCACTGCCGTGGGCGCGGAATCGTCATGATAAAAAAGCCCGGATATTACTATAGCGGGATTTACGGCAGAGAGAATGTTTGAGCAGATAGTGACAATGAAATATACGACTATTGCCTCACTTACGCTCTGCCCTCCCCGGTCTTTGTGATTTCAAAAAGGCTTCTTAATCTGATGGTGACCGCTCCCATGTTGGATATCTCGTCTATTTTAAGCTGTGTATATATCTTTCCCGCGCTTTCGATGATGGCGCGTACCTCGTCGGTGGTGACGGCATCAACCCCGCAACCGAACGAAACAAGCTGGACAAGATTTATATTTTCTTCTCTCGGCAGTTCGGCAACATACTTTGCCGCGGCATAAAGGCGTGAGTGATACGTCCACTGGTTCCTGACCCTGGTGGGAAATGCAGATTCAAGTGCGCTGACGCAATCCTCGGACACAACCGCCGCACCGAGTGAGCAGATAAGGCGGTCAATGCCGTGGTTTATCTCTGGGTCAACGTGATAAGGTCGACCGGCAAGGATTATGACCGGCATGTGGCTTTCACGCGCCGAATGCATTATACGCGCACTTTCGTCGCGCACATCGGCGAGATACACCGCGTATTCGGCATAAGCTCTCTCTGCCGCCGCGTCGATATTTGCGCGTGTAAATGGGGCAAAATGCGAATCCATAATGGTCTTTATACGCTTTTTGAACTGCTTTTTGTCCGCAAGACTCACAAAGTCGCAGATATAATCACACTCGTGAAGCTCGGGAATGTTCATCTTGATAACCTGCGGATAATACGCGACAACGGGGCAGTTGAAATGGTCAACGCCCAAGCCCTCGTCCACGTTATAGCTCATATCGGGGTAAAATATCGCGTCGGGCTTTTCTTTAAGCAGAGCCTCAATGTGACCGTGCATGAGCTTGGCGGGGTAACAGGCGGTATCGGACGGAATAGTACCCTGCCCGGCAAGATACAGCTCTCTGTCCGAAAGCGGAGAGACGAGGACATTGAAGCCGAGTTCGGAGAAAAATGCATGCCAAAACGGCAAAAGCTCGTACATATTCAGCCCCAGCGGCAACGCGACGGTCGGGTGCGATGCATCGCGCTCATTTTGCATGTAGCGCGAAAGGCGTTTGAGCTTGTAGGCGTATATATTTAAGTTATCGTCCACGCCGCCGCCACCTACGGGCTTGGAACAGCGATTGCCTGCGATATATCGGCGTGAGCCGGAAAAGGAGTTTACAGTGAGGTTGCAGTGGTTTCCACAGCCCTGACAGACCACGCTCTTGGTGGTGTGCGTAAACGCTTTAAGCTCGTCGGATGTCAAAATGCCGCTCTTTGCTGCTTGGCGATTCTCCATGGCATATAGTGCCGCACCGTAAGCCCCCATGAGCGGGGCATATGCCGGGCGTATGACCTCGCGGTCAAGCTCCGTTTCAAATGCGCGTAAAACACAGTCATTGAGAAATGTACCGCCCTGAACAACGATGTTTTGACCCAGTGCGTCCGCCGAGGCACAGCGAATGACCTTATACAGCGCGTTTTTCACCACGCTCACGGACAGCCCCGCCGCGATATTCTCTATTGATGCGCCGTCCTTTTGCGCCTGCTTCACCGCGCTGTTCATGAAAACGGTACAGCGTGAGCCGAGGTCGACAGGTGCGTCGGCAAATAGACCGAGACGCGAAAACTCCTCGGAGGTGTAGCCGAGTGCGCCGGCGAAAGTCTGCAAAAACGAACCGCAACCCGACGAGCATGCCTCATTTAGGAAAAGATCGTCTATCGCACCGTTGCGGACGCGGAAGCACTTTATATCCTGCCCGCCGATGTCGAGAATGAAATCCACATCGGGGCGAAAATGTTTGGCGGCGGTGTAGTGGGCTATGGTCTCCACTATGCCCATATCCGCGTGGAATGCGTTTTTTACTATCTCCTCGCCGTAGCCCGTGACAGCGGAGGCGGCAATGTCGATGTCAGGATAATCGGCATAAAGTCGCTGTAGATATTCACGCACGAAGGGAATTGGGTTGCCGTTATTGGGCGAGTAGAAAGGACGAAAGATGTTTCCGTTTTCATCGCAAAGCACAAGCTTTATCGTGGTAGACCCCGCGTCAATGCCGAGATACATATGCCCGGCGGGTGCAGACAGCTCCGCTATACCCTCGGAGGCTTTTTTGTGACGCGCGGTGAATGTGTCATACTCCTACTGCGATGTTAAAAGCGGCGCACAGCGATTATAGGCACTTTGCGCTGTTGAGCTTTTGACGAGAGAAAGAAGCTCTTCGATTCCAAGCTCCTTCCCCACGCCCGCGTATGCCGCACCGAGAGATACATAATAAAGCGAATTATCCGGGCATAAGCCGGTAACACCCAAGACCTCATCAAAGCTTGCACGAAGCTGAGGCAAAAACGTCAGCGGACCACCGAGATAGAGGACATTGCCGCATATTCTGCGCCCCTGAGCAAGTCCTGCAACGGTCTGGTTTACCACGGCGCGGAATATCCCCGCGGCGATATCCGCGCGGGGTACACCCTGGTTGAGAAGTGGCTGAACATCGGACTTTGCGAAAACACCGCAACGTGAGGCAATGGTGCATACCTGCTCGTGCGAAAGGGCAAGCGCGTCAAGCCCGGCGGCATCGGTATTCATCAGTGCGGCCATCTGGTCGATGAATGCACCTGTTCCGCCGGCACAGCTACCGTTCATACGCATTTCAAAGCCGCCTGTGAGGAAGAGGATCTTCGCGTCCTCCCCGCCAAGCTCAATAACGGCATCGGTGCCGGGGTTTAAGCGTTTGACAGCGATCTGCTCGGCGTAAACCTCCTGCACAAAAGGAAGAGAAAGTGCGTCCGCCATGCCCATACCGGCAGAGCCGGAGATTGCGGCGGTGACGACTTCGCCGGGGTAACGCTCACAAAGCGCGGTTAGCATTTCGCCGAGTCTGCGGCGTATCTGCGAATAGTGCCTTTCATACGCGGAGAACAGTATCTCCCCGTTTCCATCGGTGAGGACGCATTTAAGCGTGGTCGAGCCTATGTCAAGACCGAGTTTTTTCATATTTGCGCCTCCTCCGCCATTGCAAGCATAAGCTTTATTCTGTTCTCCTGATTCACCTTTGAAGCACCTGCGTCATAGTCAATGGGGAATATATTCGATTGCGGGTAAAGCTCACGAAGGCGGCGGATAGTACCCTTGCCGACTATGTGATTCGGGAGACAGCCGAAGGGCTGAGTGCAAATGACATTTGTATAGCCCTTTTCTATGAGAGCCGCTGTCTCACCCGGGAGAAGCCAGCCCTCTCCCATTTTTACACCGCGGTCTATGACACGTCCAGCAAGACGTTTAACATCGGCAAATGCAACCGGTGGGGTGAATTCGCTGTAGGGTGCAAGAGCGGCTATGAGGTCATTCTCCCAGTCGTCAACTATTCTCTCTGCGAGCCTTCCGATCCACAGCTTGAAGTCACTACCGCCGTAATATTCGCGGTCGGTCTCTATATTGGCAAAGCAATATTGGAAAAAGCCGAGAACTCCGGGAACCATGTATTCACATCCTTGCGTGTCGAGAAACTCCTCCAAGCCGTTATTGCCGAATGGAGAATACTTGACGTATATCTCGCCGACAATGCCCACCTTTTTTACTTTGCGGCGGCAAACGGGGATGTTGTGAAAGTCCTCTGCCATGGCGGAGAGATTTCGGCGCATGGCACGGCGCGTCAAGCCGTCGCCGCGCTTAAACTGCTCTGTCAGCTCATGCACCCAATGCTCAACACAGACCTCTGCTAGCCCCGCTTGAAGCTCATAGGGCTTGGTCTGGTTTTTCAGTAGCATGAGCATGTCGCCGTAGACAATCGAGCGCAAGCCCTGAAGTGCGAGAAGCGGCGTAACTTTGAAGCCGCTGTATTTTTCATACCCGCCGAAGCTGAGCGAGATGACCGGCACAAAACCCAGCCCCATATTCTCCAACGCCTTGCGTAAAAGGCAAATGTAGTTCGACGCGCGACAGCCACCGCCTGTTTGAAACTGTATAAGTGCGGTTTTATGCACATCGTAGTCTCCGCAGGTGAGTGCGTAAAGCTGTTGCCCGGTGGTACAAATGGCGGGGTAGCACATGTCGTTGTGCAGATATTTAAGCCCCGTATCTATAACCTTTTTTCCTTGATAGTGTGCAACTGCCATGTTATATCCATGCAGGCAGAATACCTCACGCACAATACGCATGTGTATGGGGAAAATGTCCGGCGCGATTATGGTGTAATCGCGTTTCATCTCTTTTGTGAAATCCATAGAAACTGAGTATGCTCCCATTATTGATTGTAAGAATATCAGAAGATCGTAAACCTCCTGCTCGCCGTCTATATTGAAAAGCTCGGTATGCGGATAGCTCGAGGCGAAATGAGTGCGGTATTCCTCACACTCCGGCAGTGTCATTCCAGCACTACTTTATAATTATATATTCGTGTTCGACAAATTTCAAGCCGCTTGTAAGATCTTTAGCGGCATCGAGCTTATCCTTAGCGGCGGAAAGTGCGAGCTTGTCAGTATAGCCGAAATAGTCACCTACGTGTATGTACACTCCGTTTTTTCGCGTCACGAACCGCACGTGTGAACATTATGGAGATAACGCCGGTCTTTTCCGCTGTCATCTCCCCGGCGATTATATCGGCATCGTCCGAATCATAGTTGAGCATGGTAAGCGTGGTGTACCCATCGCCGATAAAGCCGCGCTCTCGCCTATATGCTCACCGCGCAGAGCCTTCAAAACGCTGTTAATTTAGTACAACTGATTTTTACAAGGAACAAAAGACCGAATAAAGCCCGCCAAAGCGGGCTTGATTCGGAAAGGAAGAGCGGAATCTGCTATGACACGGGGAATCCTCGCCTGAGGGCGAGCCGTGGTGCGGCTCTGACGTGCCACCGGCACGTCATTCAATACCGCTCCCTTCGATACCCGCGGGAGATATGAAAAAAGCAAATGCCACGTCATTGACGTGACATTTGCTTTTTGGTGACCCGTACGGGAATCGAACCCATGTTACCGCCGTGAAAGGGCGGTG
>CAZBYU010000004.1:0-21263 GCA_964496235.1 uncultured Oscillospiraceae bacterium
GGCTCACGCCGGACGTTGGAAGCAGCGAAACAGAACTTAGGCGACCCACCTGCCCATTCGTGCAGGTTATAATCGGGTCGGCACGGCATTTGCGGGAGCCTTCCCGACGAGAAATCGTCGGGAAGTTTTTGTATTTGGATAAGAGGACGCGATATGCAAATGTTGATGAACCGGCTATTGCCGAGAAGTCCCTGTCAGCAATATCTGCATGGATCAAATCCAATATCCCAGAAAAGCTGTGCCGATATAGGGCTGTTTCGGATAACAGCATAAGCGCATTTAGAAACGATGAAATATGGGCAAGCACACCCTTGACCTTTAATGACTCGCTTGAGTGTATGCCTTGCCAAAGAGAAAGGCATACCTAAAACACTGTGAATTTTAATGAAAAAGTTGCAACTTCTTGAAGCAAAGTCATCTAGTGCCGTTCAGGGCATTGACAGAGCATGCTTTTTACGCCAAGGTTAGTATAAGTGACAAGAGTGCGACGTTTTATCTTACATGGCTTCCCGCTACGCTCTGCTTTTTCCTGATTAACAAAAAATGTTGGGTGTACATCCACGTTTCTCGCGTGGTGTACCCCAACATTTTTATAGAACCTGGTTTTTATATGGACTGGCGAATCAGTCGTGCTTGATGATGCCGTTTTCGTACATGGTGGCAATATCGGACTCGGTGTAGCCGAGTTCGGCGAGAATGTCCTCGTTGTCGGCACCGTAAACCGGACCGCCGCGGAATATCTGGCTCGGGTTGTTCTTGAAGAACGGAATGCAGTTGACACCCATGAGGTCAGTGTCCTTCATGTCGTTGTGCCAGGTGGCGAAAGTGCCGCGTGCCTGATAGTGCGGGTGGTTCTTCATCATCTCATAAGTCATGACGACGGTGCAGGGTAGACCGTTGGCGTTGAATATCTCGTTGACCTCGGCCGCGTCGTGTGCCATGCAGAAGTCGACATACGCCTTGACTGCCTTCTCGGCGCGCGCTCCGTCGGACTTGTTGATGACGGCGTAGCCGGTGCCGAAGTCGGGGTCGTTTTCAAGACCCATGAGCTTCTCGAACTTCTTGAATGCCGCGGTGCCGCCGATGGCGGACATGATGTAGTTGCCGTCCTTGCAGATCTGAATGCCCGGGATAGCGACTACGGTGTTGCCGTAGACGCCGGTGCGCTCGGCCTGAATGCCGTAATTGAGACCGTTGATGAGATAGTCGGCCTGGAGGCGGACGAGTACTTCATACTGAGCGACGTCTATGCTCTCGCCCTTGCCGGTCTCGCGGGCGCGGTACATTGCGACGGATGCAGACCATGCGGCAAACAGTGCGGTGATATAGTCGCAGGTGTAGGGCTTGGCGGCGAGGGGGGGAGCCGGTTCGGGTTCGCCCTGAACGGCGAGGAAGCCGGAGAATGCCTGACCGATGGGGTCGTAGGAGCCACGGTTGACATATGCGGGGTCACCGGTTTGACCGTAGCCGGAGATGTGGACGATGACGAGCTTGGGGTTGATCTCCCACAGAACCTCGTCGGTCAAGCCCCACTTCTTCCACGTGCCGCCCTTTGAACCCTCAACGAGTATGTCGGCGTCGGCAAGGAGCTTTTTGAGAACCTCTTCACCCTCGGCGGAGCGGATATTGAGTGCCATGGTACGGTTGTTGCGGTGTTCTGTCCACCAGATGTCGCCGATGAAGCGAACCATGTCCTTTGCCACGGTACTCTCGATCTGGATGACATCAGCACCCTGCTCGGCAAACAGTGTGCATGCGACGGGACCTGCGATGCTGGTGCCGGTGCCGATGACGCGGATACCCTGCATGTTGCCGAATATGGGCATTTCACTACGTTTCATTTTTTTCTCCTTTTCACTGTTGATTTATACCCGGACACGGACGCATAGCTTACGTGTCCGGGTGAGATTTATGTGATGTTGTTAGATTACTGCGCTTATAATTACGCGCCGATGGTGAAGAAGGTGTTGCCGAAGACAAGCCACACCACGACTGCAAGCAACCACACGCAGACCGTGAGAGGAATGGCGTACTTGTAGATGTCCTTGGAGCTTATCCAGTCGCTCTTGCCGTGCATAACGCCGGCGATGGGGTTGGCGGAGGGGAGAATGATGGAGGCGTTGGAGCAGACGGCGATCATGCACGCGAGGACGCCGGGGTTGACGTTCATGCTGGCGCAGTAGGCACTGGCGATGGGGAAAAGTACCATGCAGGGGATCTGGTTGAGCAGGAACTGCGTGGATGCCGCGGCGAGGAACGTGATGAGAAGGACGAACACCACAAAGCCTGAGGCACTGCTACCGAGTATGCTGTCGAACAAGCCGGAGAGCATGGGCTGGATGCCGAGTGCCTCATCGGACAGGGCGAAGGACAGGGGCATACCGATGGTCAGCAGATAGAAAACAGGCCAGGGAATGCCGTTCTTGGTGCCGTCGAGGAGGTCTGCAAAGAAGGAACCGTCCTTGCGGCGGATGAAGCCGATGATGACGAGGTAAACAAGCACGATGCCGGAGGTGCCGAGCTTGGTGAGAAACTGACCGAGGGCGGAGCTGGTGAACATGCTCTGGATGATGAAGGTGATAATGAGAGCGAAGGTGAGACCGAGAAGCTGCTTTTGGTAGGCAGTCATCTTCTCGCCGGTGCCGAATTCATAGCCGCCCTTGATGCGCTCAACGTCGGGGCGGACGACGAACTTGCCGAACACGGTGTAAAGAATAACAGCACCGTAGCCGATGAGGAAGGCGGTGATGGAGTAGCCGATGAAGCTGACAGAGCCGCCTGCACCCTCAATATAGCCGACGAGGATGCTGCCGGGAACGCGGAAATTGAAGAGGGAAAAGCCCATCAGACCGGACAGTGCGATGCCGACGATCATGAAGGAAACGTATTTGTCGCCCTTCTTGTAATTCATCTCGGAGGCGAATTTTTCAAAGAACGCCCAAACGAGTAGGCAGGCAGGGGTCATGGACACGAGTGCGCCGACAACGTAAGCCGAGGTGAAGAAAAGGAAGGAGACGACCCAGGGGCGACCCTTTGCGATTTTCAGACCCATGATGGCGCGGACAATATTGTCGGAAACGCCGGACTTGGTGATGAAGTAAGCAAAGAGGCAGATGAGCCAGATATAGACGTTCGTGCCGTCACCGAAGCCGGCGGAGAGAATGCCGCTGACGGTGTTATAACCGGAGAAACCGGTGATGATGATGCCGAGCAGGGACGGCCAAATGAGGTCAACGGTCGACCAGAGGTAGAGAAGACCTATGTAAATGCCGAGAATCTTCATGCCCATGGGGGTGACAGTGGAAAACGTGGGGAGATATCCGAAGAAAAGCATTATGCACACGCCGATGGCGGAGTTAATGTAATACTTCAGATTTTTAGGTTTAGCGGTTGCTGCCATAAAATCACTCTTTTCTGTTATTTTTTTAACCTTTCAAGGTAAAACAAATTCATTCCACCCGCGCCCCATATGGGGCGCGGAGCGGACTCGCGCGGTGTGACCGCGCGAGCAAGCGGGAGCGGGAGGGGTCAGCTCCCGACGGAAGATCAGCGGAGGTTCTTGGGTTCAGGCAGGGGGTCTGCGCCGCCGGCGTAGCACTGCACTACGTTTGCATAGGTGCGGGCATCGTCGCCGACGACCTCAAGAGAGGTGTCCATCCAGTGGCGGCGGCGAACGGAAACCATTGCCCATTCCTTGGCATCGCCCTTGATATAGTTGGGAGAGGCGGGGTCGCCCTTTGCCCAGATTTCACCCGAGGGCAGAGTGAGTTCAAGGTACATGGGGGCTTCTTTGTCAAAGGTAAGACCGTTGATGGAGTATGCAAAGGGTCTGGACTGCCATGAGAGGAAGAGTACGTTTTTGATGCGCTCCGTAGCGGGGACTTCAAGACCGAGGGCGTCGTAAATATCGACGGAGTGAGCCCACAGCTCCATCATGCGTGCAGTACACAGGCTTTTTGCGCTCATCGGCAGACCGGGAGCCCAGGGGACGCGCTCTTTGGGATCCATGGTCATGAACTTTGCGACCATTTTGGTGCGCTCGCCGCGCCACCATTCGAGTGTCTCCGCGCCGGTGAAATGACGGTAGGCGTGGGGAATGTAATCCTCGTCCTGCTGAGCCTCGGCATCGAGTCCGTCGAGAAGATGCTCGAAATCGTGGTTCATGAGGCGCACTGCCGCATAGTCGAAAAAGGCTATGTGGTTGACGGCATCTTGAAGAAGCCAGGGCTTGCACCCGTCGAGCGGAAGTTTCCACTGCTCTTCGGTGAGGGTGTCAAGCAGAGAATCGACAAGAGACTGCTCGGCAATAAGGTCGTTGATTATTGCTTTCATTTGTTCTTTTCCTCGCTTTATATTTATTATTTATACTTTTTCTGAATTGCACGACCTGCGATGTGGATCATGATCTCGTCCGTGCCGGCACCGATACGGTAGACACGCTGATCGCGCCAGAGGCGGGAAATGCGGCAGTCCTTGGTGTAGCCTATGCCGCCCATGACCTGCATGGCGGTGTCGCACACCTCGAATGCGGCGCGACCGCAGTAGAGCTTTGCGACGGCGGAGTCGATCTGCACAGGGATCTTGTTGTCGATCATCCATGCGGTTTTGTAAACCCAAGAACGCATGTTCTCTATCTTCATGTACATCTCGGTGATGTGTTCCTGAATGAGCTGGTTGTTGCCGATGGGCTTGCCAAACTGAATGCGCTGGGTGGCATAACGGACGGCGTCATCAAAGGCGCACTCGGCCGCGCCGAGAGACTGCGCACAGGCAATGAGACGCTCGACCTCAAAGTTGACCATTGCCTGCATGAAGCCGTTACCCTCCACGCCGACGAGATCCTTCTCCTCAAGCTCCACCTCGGTGAGTGTCAGCTCACAGGTGTTGCCCATGTTCCAGCCTATCTTGTCCAGCGGTGTCATCTTTATTCCGGGCATGAGGTTGCCGTCATCATCGTGCAGTTGTATCCACCACATGGAGAACTTCGAGCGGTTTTCCTTGAGAGTGGGGTCGTCGTCGGCGTTACGCGCGACGCACAGCATGTATTTGGAGTTGTTGGAGTTGGTCATGAAAGACTTCTGACCGTTGATGTAGATCTTGCCGTCACGGCGTTTATACGTGGTGGTGATGGCGGAGCTGTCCGAGCCTGCGCCCGGCTCGGTGAAGCCGAGGACGAACCCGGGGTTGCCGGCCATAACCTCGGCAAAGCACTGCTCCTGTTGCTCCTCGGTGCCGTACTCGGTCATGTCCTTGAGCGCACAGAGGTTGCCGTATACATAGATGGGTGCGCCGCGGTGGCAGATGCGCTCGGAAACGAGCATGAGCGTTTGGACATCGACCGGTGTGCCGCCGAACTTCTCGTCAACGCCGAGCATCTGGAAACCCGCGTCGAGCAGAGCGTCGGTGAATTCCTTGGGCCAGCGGTGTTCTTCGTCGCACTGACGGAAATAATCCTCTGTGCCGAACTGCTCCATTATTTCGTCAACGCTTTCAAGCAGAAGTTCTTGCTCTTCGGTAAGTCTGAAATCCATACTTTTTCTCCTTTATGTTAATATTTGAATCGACAGAGTGGTAGGGTCAGAGAAGCCCGACGTATTTGGCACGGACAACCTTTTCAATCTGCTCGCGGCGGATTTTGCCTGCGTCGTCCATGCGGAAGGAATCGACAATCTCCATGTGCAGGGGTTTTTTATAGCTGGAGAGATATTGCTTGCAGTGTTCCTGAAGCTCTTCAAGCGTCAGTGACGCGCCTTGGCGCAATTGGACAATTGCGGTCACGGCTTCGCCCAGTCGGTGATCGGGAACGCCGATGACTATGCATTCGAGTATGGACGGATGGCACTTGATTATATTTTCCACATCGGCGCAGAACACGTTCTCCCCGCCGGACTTTATAACGTGCTTCTTGCGGGAGAGCATGTAGAAGTACCCATCCTCGTCGCAGTACATGATGTCGCCGGTACGCATCCAGCCGCCCTCGCCCATGAGTGCGGCAGTGAGTTCGGGGTGTCCGATGTAGCCCTTCATGCATGCCGGGGAGCGGATGACGGCCTCACCCGGAACGCCGGGCGGTAGCTCGTTCCAACCGTCATCAACGATTTGCATCTCCACAAACGGCATCGGGCGACCGACGCTTTTCGCGTGCTTTTCGCGGTTTTTGTCACTGAGGTCGTTGAGGACGAGCGAAGTACCAAGACCGCTTTCGGTCTGACCCCAGCCGTAATAAATCTCGGCATTGGGGAACAGCTTTTCCACGCGGGCGATTATCTCCGGCGTGGTGCCGCCGGCGGCAGACTGCGCCACCTTGACCGAATCAAAGCTACGCCCTTGGGTGATGGGATGCTCGCAGAGGCGGAGGTAGGTTGTCGGCGGGAGGAGGATCATATAAGAGACCTTCTCGTTATCTATATAATTGACTATCTTCTCGGGTGAATATGCCGAGCAGATGACCAGCGTACAGCCGGTGGAGAGTGCAGAGGTAAACCAGCTGTGACCTCCATGATGTTCAAGCGGACACTGGATAAGCACTACCTCGTCCCCGGCAGTGCTACCAAGCTTGCAGTAGATCATGTCTGCAACCAGCTCACACAGATCCTGCGCGTGGGTACGCATGACGCCTTTGGGAATGCCGGTGCTACCGCCGGTGAACTGAATGCGGGATACGGCATCCTCGTCGCGGAAAAGCTCCGGCTCGGAGTCGGGGACGGAAAGCTCCATATCCTCAAGTGTGAGCGGGAAGCGCGCGTCGCGCCCGATGGCGCATACGGCACTCACTCCCTGCGGGAGGTCTGCCTCGGCGACCTTGTCGGCGAACTGAGCGGCAAAGATGAGCATCTTGCTTTCGCTTATTTCGACCAGCAACCGTATCTCCCTTGCGATGAGCCTGAAGTTGAGCGGCACAGCCACCGCGCCGATTTTTTGCAACGCGTAGTAGACCATCACCAGCTCAGGGCAATTCGAGAATAAATACGCAACCTTGTCCCCGCTTTTTATTCCCCTTTCGGCAAGCGCATTCGCGATGCGGTTGACGCGGGAGTTCAACTGTGCGTAACTGATGCGTTGCTCGTCAAATACTATTGCGGTTTTGTCCGGCATTCGCCGGGCGGCGAGCATGAAGCATTCGCACACGTTTTTGTAGGACACACCAACACACCTCTTTTTTCGAGCCGAGCCGCAGGGCGTCGACCAATGCGATTCCTACGTTGTTTCATAGCCGGCGGAATATGCGCCGAGCAATAATTGTTCTCAATAATTCTTGTTGCAAAAACTGTGCCGCGGAGCATCAAGGTGCGGTCGGCGCAGTGTTTGACACACCGCGCGACACAACGAGACATTTTCAAGTGACTCAATTCCGCCGAAAAGGGTGGCATTGCCAAAAGTGTGACACTCTTATTCGTCAAATACTACAAAAACTGAACAGCAAAATCCGCGTTTTATACAATTGTAGAACAAAGTGTTAATTAAATAACCATCTCGAATTAAACACATTGTTAATTAATTTTCTGTCAATGTGGTCGTGGCACAGATATACTTCGATGTCCATCAACCATACTACTATATCTAATTAAACAACCGACGAAACCGAAGGATACGCCGGCGGATAAAGACAATAAAACCACGCAGGGCAGAGAAAGACCGTTGGGTGCGGTGAAACCGGCTGACGCGGCATAGGAGTAAACTGTGTACAGCATATCGACGCACTACTTGCGGCACGGTTTTTGCAATTACATTGTCAGAGGACTAACAGACTTCTGTCCGAAATAAAATTAAAGGAGAAAAAGAAAATGGATACCACACTGCGTAAAAGCAATTACCCGTGGGTTATTATGCTCACCGCCCTTTTCTGGTCGGGTCTCATATTCGGTCTCATGGGCAACACCGTCGGACTGTTCTATGCACCCGTCGCCGAGGAAGGCGGCTGGACCACCACCCAAGTTTCGTTCTTCATGACGATCTACCCCATAGTCGCCGCTGTATGCTCCCCCATCGCCGGGCGCGTATTCAATAAGTCCCCCAAGACCAACGTGATTCTGGCCGCTGTCGCCGCGCTCTGGTGCGTGATTTACATTTGGTCGTCCACGTTCACCTCTCTCTGGCAGTGGAACCTGTACGGCGTGCTGACCGGTATACTCGGCGGCTTCCTCATGTACATTCCCGTTCCCATGCTCATCAACAACTGGTTCACCAAGTCAAAGGGCATCGCCCTCGGCTTTGCCGCGGCGTTCGTCAATATCGTCCCCGCCATCGGCAACCCCATTCTCACCGCTCAGATCGCCCAGTACGGCTGGCGCGACGTGCGTCTGGTTCTCGGCATTGCGCTTGCCGTCATTGTTATCCCCATCACGCTTATCTTCGTGCGTAAGTTCCCCGCCGATAAGGGCGTTCTGGCATGGGGCGAGGGTGAGACCGTCGAGGGCGAGACCACTGCAAAGCCCACAAACCTCACCGGTGTTTCCGCTTCCGTTGCGACCAAGTCCGTTGCATTCTGGCTTGCTCTTCTGGCCGCGGCCTGCATAGTTTCCTGCGCCACCATCAACCAGCGTATCGCTTCCCTTGCCAACGCCCGCGGCTTTGACCCGGTTGCCGTCGGCATGGCCTCCTCCATCATCATGGTCGGCGGCATCCTCGGCAAGTTCATCCTCGGCTTTATCCGCGATAAGACCAACAACGCCATCACCACCGGACTTGTCTGCGCCGGTCTCGGTCTTGTCGGTTGTCTGCTGTTCCTGACCGTCGGCACCACCAGCGTTGTCATCTTCTACGCGAGCATCCTCATCTATGGCTTCGGCTACGCCGGTCTCACCGTTGTGCCTCCCATGGTCGTCGAAGCCGCCTTCGGCGCGAAGAACTTCGGTCAGATCTACGCCAACGTTTCCATCGCGACCTGTGCCGCGTCCTCCATCACCTCTTACCTGTACGCGGCCATCATCGACAAGACCGGCGGTTACGAAGGTTGCTTCGTGCTGGCAATGGTGTTCTATGCCATCTTCGCCGTGTGCGTTCCCCTCGTCGTCAAAAGCGGTCAGAAGTTGCCCCGCGAGGAGTAAGCTTTTCGCCCGACGCTATATATGCAAAACCGAAACCTCTCTGCCTCGGCAGAGAGGTTTTTCGTATATCCGACACCCATGCCGCCACCTGTGTAGAACAGATGACGGCATATTTGCGCGTATAAAAAGCATACCCCATCTGCCGCAAAGGCAGATGGGGCGGGAGGATGCGGTTCCGGGCAGACAGGAATCTAAGCCCTGTCGCCCGGACTGTTTTCACAGAAGCTCAGTGAGCTGGGGGAGAATCTTGTTCATGTCACCGACTATGCCGTAGTCACAGTTGGACATGATAGGAGCTTTGGCATCTTTGTTGACGGCTATGATTACCTTTGCGTCTTTGATGCCGACGGTGTGCTGAACCTGACCGGAGATGCCGCAGGCGAAGTATACATCGGGTCTGATGACCGCACCGGAGACGCCGATATAGCGGCTTCTGGCAAGGAGCTTATCCTCCTCGGCGATGGGGCGCGAGCAACCGAGTTCTGCGCCGAGCTTGGCGGCGAATGCCTCGACGGCGGGGAGATTGTCCGCACCGTTGAGACCGCGACCTATGCCCACAACGCGCTTGGCGGCAGATAAGTCGACTGTCTCCTCAGTCTTGGGAGAAACGGAAACAAAGGAAATGCCGTTGTTGTCGGGCTGGGCGGGGGCGTCGACAAGCTCGCCCACGGCGGCGGGAAGAGTCTCGTCGAATAGTGCGGGACTCATACATAGTACGGTCACGCCCTTGCCGCTTTTTATGCTTGCCTCGGCCGCACCGCCGTAAACATTGCGCCTGGCGGTGAGACCGTCGGGGGTGACCTCAACGGCACTGACATCGGTGATGACACCTGCGTCAAGTATAACGGCGAGTCTGCCGGCAATGCATCTGTCGCGTGTGCCGCAGGCGAGGATAACAATATCGGCATCCTCGTCCTTCGCGGTCTGCGCCAAAGCTCCCGCGTAGCTCTCTACAATGCTGCCCTCGGTCTTTTCGCCGAGATACAGCACCTTATTTGCCGCGTCGGTAAGTGCCTCGGCGGTGTCTTTCGCGCCGAGAACGGCGGCAACGGACTGCTCGGCAAGTGCGTTTGCGGCATTGCACAGCCCGCGAACAGCGGAGGCGTCGGCGGAGAATACAAATGCTTTTTTAGTTTTCATTATCGCTTTTCCTCCTTATTTCAGCTCTGCGCTTATTGCGGCGGCAAAAGCGACCACGGTTTCGGCATCATCGCCGGTGAATATGCGGCAGGCACGCTCGGTTTTCTGCGGGGCGAGGATGCTGACGGTGTCGGTTGCGTTTTCGGCGGCGGTGCCAAGCTCGCCGGAGTGAAGCACGGTGAACGGCTTCTTGCCGGCGGCGAGAATGTCCTTCATGCTCGGCACACGCGGGGTGTTTATACTGCTGGAGACGGACAGCACGGCGGGGAGAGTGATTTTCAGCTCCTCTACCTCTCCGTCTGCGGCGCGGAGGACGGTGACAAAGCCGTCGCCGGTTTCAATGTCGATAACGCCGTTTATCGTCGGCACACCCAGTCTCTCACCGAGCTGAACGCCGACCTGCTGTGCGTAAATGTCGTTTGAACCCTCACCGCAGAGGACAAGGTCATATTCGCCCAAACTCTTCACTGCGGCGGCGAGCGCGGTGGATACTGCGGCACTGTCGGCACCCTTGAGTGACTCGTCGCTTACGACGACACAGCTGTTTGCGCCGCGGGACAAAATGCCCTTTCTCAGCTTGGAATTCTCGACCTCTGCGCCGCCGACAGAGAGAGCGACAAGCTCTCCTCCGACCTTCTCGACAAGACGCGCTCCGGTCTCCACGGCGTTCAGATCGTACTGACCCAAAACCAGCTCCGCGGCGGAAAAGTCCAGAGTGCCATCCTTGTTGGCGGCTATGCTTTGTTCAAAAGGTGTTATTTTATAGCAAGCGATTACTTTCACGGCAATGCTCCTTAACTATATCAATGATTTATATGCTGGCGGCGAGGGTGTAGCCGGCCTGAACGGAGCGCGGGATTCTCGCAACCTCTACGGCGTCGCCGATGACGTCGACCTTGGGGAGCTTATCCTTGACAACGGAGTAGATGTCCTGGTCGGGTCTTGCACCGGCGGCAACGATGACGGTGTCCGCGGGGAGAGTCTGCACGCCGTTCTCGTTCTCGATGACAACGCCGTCACGCTTGATTTCGAGAACCTTGGTGAGCTTGAACATCTCAATGCCGAGCTGGCGGCAACGCGCCATTATCGACCAGCGGCAACCGGGGTTGATGTCGGGGGCAAACTTCTTGCCCATCTCGACGACCTTGACGGTGTGATAGCCCTTGTTGATAAGCTCCTTTATCTGCTCGATGGGGGCGGCGTTCCACATAATGTGGAATTTCACCTGCTCGGCACTCATCGTGCCGATCTCGCCGACGAACATGGCGGTCTCAACGCCGACATCGCCGCCGCCGACAACGACGACGTTCTTGCCGATGGGCATGTTGCCCTTGCTGTCGAGAACTTCCCACGCGTGGACGACGTGTGCGCCCTCTTCGGTGGGGATGGGGGGCATGACGGCCTTGGAGCCGTTGGCGAACACGACGCGGTCGAATTCCTTGCCTGCCTCGAGGACGTTTTCAACGGTGGCTTCCTTGTTGAGGATTATCTCAACACCGAGTTCACGAATGGTGCGCTCAAGCCACTGACCGATCTTGCGGATCTCGCCTCTTCTCGGGGGCGTGGCGGCGTACTCGCTCAGACCGATGGTGCGGTTACGCTTTTCCCAAATGGTGACCTTGTGTCCGCGCAGTGCCGCAACGCGGGCAAACTCCATGCCGGCAGGACCTGCGCCGATGACGAGGATCTTTTCGGGGTTGGCACTCTTGACCTCTGTGGGCAGCTTGCCGTTTTCGTCGCGCAACACGCTCTCGCGGTTGCACTCATAGTTGCTTATGCAGCCGATGACCTCGCGCTTGATACCCGCATCAAGGCATCCTGCGTTGCAGCCGATGCAGGGACGGATCTCGTCGTAGCGACCTTCCATGCCCTTGTTGACAAGCTCCGGGTCGCACAGAAGCGGGCGACCGATGACGGCCATATCGACCTCGTCCATCTCCACAAGCTCTTCGGCGGTGGGAATATTCATACGCATGCCCTGCATGACCACGCAGTTTACGCGCTTTTTGATGTTGCGACCGAGGTAGGCGTAGGAGGCGTTCTGCAGCTCCATCGTCACGAGGGGAACAGAACTTTCGTGCCAGCCGGCGGTGACGGAAATGGCGTCGAGCGTGCCGGTCTTGTCGAGTGCTTCGCAAATGTCGGCGATATCGTTGTGATCGCAACTGCCCTCGACAAAGTCGGTGCCGCTCAGGCGGATTATGATGGGATAATCGGGGCCGACGGCTTTTCTCACGGCGTAAAGGGTCTCAACGGTGAAGCGGATGCGGTTTTCAAAGGAGCCGCCGTATTCGTCGGTACGTAGGTTGGTCTTGGGAGACCAGAACTGCCCATGCAGATAGCCGGAGTTGGTCTGAATTTCGACGGCATCGAAGCCGGCGCGCTTGGCGCGTTCTGCGGCTTCAGCCTGGTAGATGACCATGTCCTTTATCTCCTGATTGGTCATCTCTCTGGGTACCTGATAGCCGTTGTAGCGAGAGGTGGTGACAGACGGGGCAATGGCTTCGCCGCCGCAGAAATCCGCGAACTGGTATCTGCCCATGTGTACGAGCTGAGCCACAACTTTGCTACCAGCCTCGTGGAGGGCATCGGTCAGCTTGAGGAGAGAGGGGATATACTTGTCATCGGTGAGTATGGGACCGTTGACAGGGTCGAGGTGGTTGGGGTCGTACATGATGTTGGCAATGTCTATCATGCCCACGCCGCCCTTGGCGCGCTGAACGTAGCAGTCTATAAGACGGTCGGTCACGTTGCCGTCGACATAGTCGGTCACGCCCAGACCCATGGGTGCCATGCACACCCTGTTCTTGAACTCGGTTTTGTTGATCGTAATAGGCGTATACAGCTTTTTCACAGCTTCAATCTCCTTTATCCTTGGTATTTTTGAAAGCAAAAACTTAATTGCAAAATGCGTGCCGCAAATACAGGTTTTGGGTGCTGACGCAAAAATTATTGACAAAGAGACCTTTTCGATATATTCTTGATGTACATGTCAGAATTCAAACAAAGCGGCGGCGTGGGGGTGAAACATTGCCGAACCAGAGCAGTCTGCGCCATGTGCAAAAGCAGGAGCAGAAAATAAGCACAAGCATGATACACGGGCTCAACATGCTCACCGTGCCCAGCGCGGCAATGTACGACTATCTGATTGAGCTGGCCATAGGAAACCCGATGCTTGAGATACCGGACGCCGCACCCCAGGGTACGTACGAATCGCTCAGCGGTGGGACGAAGGAGCTTTTTCACCTTGACCGCGGGCGCGACCCCGGATACTATGACCGCGCAATGACCCGACCCGACCCGAACGAGGACGAGGAAACGCTTGACCCATACTATTCTGCGAGTGAGGTTTTCTCCGACGATACGCTTGCGGGTTCACTGGAGCTTCAGCTTTCCATGTGCCGTCTGGGCGCACTGGAGGAGACCGTGGGGCGCGAAATTTTGGGTAATCTTGATGAAAGCGGGTACTTTGCGGGAGACTTGAACACAATATGCCTGCTTTATTGCTGTGATATCTCCGTCGGCGAGCGAGTTTTGAAAACGATACAGGGCTTCACGCCCCGCGGTATCGCCGCGAGAGATGTATATGAGGCACTGAGTCTGCAAGTGGATGACGATTTTGAGTACGCGGTACTTGCAAGGCGGATAATAAACGAAAATCTCGCGGCCGTGTCGGAAAAAGCCGTGGCGGCATGCGCGAAGAAATATAAGGTCTCGGAGGAGATTATCCGCGAGGTGTTTGGTTATATCAAAATGCTTGAACCGCGCCCGGGCAACTGTTGCGGAGGTAAGTTCAATATCAGCTACATCACTCCGGACATAGTCGTGCGTGAGGAGCAGGGCGCACTGTCGGTGTACGTTTCGGGGGACAACATCAATCCCCTGCGTGTCAACGAGGATTACCTGGAGCTGATAAAGGCACCGGAGCTGACGAGCGAGGACAGACAGTATCTCCGTTCCAGCCTCAACGCTGCTCGTGCGCTCATTCACAGTGTCGATATACGTCGGCAAACGCTGCACAGATTGGCACTCGCGCTTGTGAGCATGCAGGGTGATTTCTTTCGCTTCGGTGAGGACGCGCTAAAGCCCCTTTCCATGCAACAGCTTGCCGACGTAATGGGCGTGAATGTATCCACGGTCAGCCGCGCCGCGCAGGACAAATATGTTTCCTGCACGTGGGGGACGTATCCTATTAAATACTTCTTCGCGAGAAACCTTCGCTCCGCCGACAGCGGCGCGAAGTCCTCGGCTGGTGCAAAGCAGCTTATAGAACAGCTCATAGAGCAGGAGGATTCCCAAAGTCCGCTCACCGATGAGCAACTTGAGCAAAAGCTCAGAAAGGCGGGCTATGTTATAGCCAGAAGGACAGTGACTAAATACCGGCAGGCGGCGGGCATACCCGGCTGTATCGACCGGAGACGAGTGAGGAGAGCATAGACATGATGGATCATTACGACAGTGCCCTTGCTTTGGAAGCGTGGAAGCAGGCCGTAAACACCGGCATAGTGGACGAAGATAAGCTCCGTCCCGAAATTGCCCGCTCATGGAAAAGATGTCTTGAATGCGGACTGGACCCATGGTCAATGACCATTCCCGATCAGGATGAGGAGCTGCTGAAAAAAACGCAGGAGAAATACGCCGCAGTTATTCAGACGGTGAATCCCATCATGCAGTACCTTTTGGCGGTGTTCAACTCCAACGTCAGCATAGCCAATATGCAGTCATATGTGTTCCACCTCATCACGCCCCTGTCCAACTATTCTCGCACCCTCGGAACCTA
This sequence comes from uncultured Oscillospiraceae bacterium, assembly GCA_964496235.1. Taxonomy (GTDB): domain Bacteria; phylum Bacillota; class Clostridia; order Oscillospirales; family Oscillospiraceae; genus Limivicinus. The sequence goes on from CAZBYU010000004.1 coordinate 14,968, forward strand.
CACCACCGAGGACACCTGCGGCAACGGTAACATTACCATCGCCATTCATGAGAACAAGCCCGTGCGCGTGGACGGCTACGAGCATTTTCGGGCATACGCGCAGACGTATTCCGGCGTTGCCTGCCCGATGCATTCCCTATTTGGGGAGGATTTCGTCCTGTGTATGAACAATCCCTTCAAGCCTTTCCCCCAAAACGCCCTTGACACCTGTATCACTGCGGCGAGAATGGCCGAAAAGCTTGCCAAGAGCCGCCGCGAGGCATTCACACACCTCTCGTCGGCAAGCTTTTTCGACCCTATCATAAAAAGCGTGTCTTCCGCCGTGATAGTCACCGACCCACAGGGCAATATTCTCACAGCAAACGGCGCGGCAAAGGCACTGTTGCCCGATTATGACAAGCTTTCCTATGCCGAGGCTTCACTTTCCAAGTATTTGAAGAGCAAGAGTGACTTGGACTATCTTATGTCTGATGTTTTCGAACACCAGCGTGAGGTTGTCTTTAAGGGGACGCGGCGTAGCGGTGCAGTGAGTATGTTTACCACGCGTACGCGCACCATAAAGCTGATGAACGGGGCAGAACACCACATCATTGTTCTCGAAAACGCCGGGGATAATCACGAGGATATGCAGGAGACACCCCTGCAGGAGATTCAGCTACCCAACTACATCGGCAACAGCCCCGAGTGGAACAAGGTAGACACTCTTGTACGCAGTGTGGCCAGATACAACGCAAACGTCATGATAACCGGTGACACCGGCACCGGCAAAGAGGTTGTGGCTCAGGCACTGCACAGGCTGAGCGGGAGAAAGGGCGAATTTGTGGCGATAAACTGCGGCGGACTTCCCAGAGAGCTTTTGTCAAGCGAGCTGTTCGGCTATGAAAGCGGAGCGTTTACCGGCGCACGCTCGACCGGCTCCGTCGGTAAGTTTGAGTACGCCAACGGCGGCACACTCTTCCTCGACGAAATCGGCGATATGCCGGTGGATATGCAGGTCTCGCTCTTGCGCGTTATTCAGGAGCAATGCATCACGAGGATAGGCGCAAACAAGTCCATTCCCATAAACGTCAGGATAATCGCGGCGACGAATCAGGACATGAAAAAGCTCATCTCTCTCGGTCGCTTCCGCTCCGACCTGTGGTATAGGCTGAGCGTTATAGAAATCCACATGCCGCTTCTGCGCGACAGGCGCGGCGATGTGCCTCTTTTGGCGGAGTACTTCAACACCATTTTGGCGAAAAAGCTCAATACCACGGCTTACCCGCTCTCCCATGAGGTTGAGGCACTCTTGGACGCCTATCCATGGCCGGGGAACGTGCGTGAGCTGAGAAACGCGATGGAGAAGGCACTCATCATGGCAAACGGTGCGCCCATTTCCGCCGATAACTTCCCGGAGATCGCGGCGCAGGCGTTGAACACACCTGTTGAGTCCGACGTAGTTGCCGACAGCCCCGCTCCGGAGTACGATGAACATCCCAAGCACCTGCGCGAAAAGAAAGAGCGGGAGAAGATAATAAATATCCTCGAGGAGGAGGGCGGGAACATTTCTCGCTCAGCCAAGCGTCTCGGAATGTCGCGCAACACACTTTACCGAAAGATAGAGAAGATGAACATTCAGATCAAGGTCAAGGCGAACGACAAATAACAACAAGAAAAAAACAAAAACCGTTCAAGAAAGCATGCCGCAAGGAGTCTGCGGCATGCTTTTTGCATATACAAAAACAGAAAGCTGTGAGCCTATAGGAGCTTGCATAAAAATCTTTGGAGGTAGGAAAATGTCTGCTGCTGTAAGTTCGGAATTTATAAATCAATTGAAAGACGCTGTCGGTGAAAAAAATGTGATCACCGATGGCATTGGCGCGGATTTTTGCCACGACGAGTACCCCGGTGGAGACTACACCCCGGTTGCGGTCGTAGAGGCAGAGTCGACTGAGACCGTTGCTGCCGTGATGAAGCTGTGCTGTGAAAACGCCGTCGGCGTTACAGTTCGCGGTGCGGGCACGGGTCAAGTGGGTGGCTCGGTGCCGGTGAAGGGCGGAATAGTTCTTTCCGTCAAGGGCATGAATAAGCTCCTCGGCTATGCCGATGGAATATTGAAGGTTCAGCCGGGCGTTCTTTTGCAGGACGTCAAGGCTGAGGCCGAGGCAAAGGGCATGTACTATCCCCCCGACCCCGGCGAAGGCACAGCGACCATCGGCGGCAATGCCGCCACAAACGCAGGAGGTCCCTGCGCGGTTAAATACGGCAAGACCCGCGACTATGTCGAAAGCGTTGTTGCGGTTCTGGCAGACGGCAGTGTGGAGACGTTCAGCGGCAGTGAAGCGTTGGCTTCCATAATAGGCAGCGAGGGTACTCTTGCCGTCATAACCGAGCTATCGCTCAAGCTTATCGAAAAGCCGGGTGCAGACGCGATATTGCTCTTTCCCTTTGCGGATCTCGAGTCCGCCGTGGCGGGCGCAAAGGCAATTCTCGACAAGGGCTTTGACCCGGCTGTCATGGAACTCATGGACACCGACCTCGTCGAGTTTTCCGGCAAGGTCACCGGCAACCCGGTCTTCCCCGTGGAGATGGACGGCGAGCGCGTCGCCGCGACGCTGATGGTGACGCTTGAGGGTGCAGACGATGACGATGTGATGGAGAAGATGGAGTCCGTTGCCGAGATGACCGAGGAGGGCGAGCTTGAGCCGCTTGATATCCTTGTGGGTGACAGCATCACCATGAAGCGCGACTTCTGGGCGGCGCACAGCGCGTTCCACACCTCCATGGAGAGTGGGGCAAAGAGCGCACGCGAGGTGAACATCGACGTTCCGATGGAGAGTATTCCGGAGATGATAGATTTAGCAAAGACCGTGGGCGCGGAGTACGGGCTTAAAGTCCTGTTGCACGCGCATCTCGCCTCCGGCGGCATGCATATTCACGCTGTGTCCGATACACTGAGCCGTGAAGAGCTTGCTCCGGTGTTCGACGGCTTTGCCGAAAAGGTGTATGCCAAGTGTGTTCAGCTCGGCGGCAACGTCGCGGGCGAATATGGCGTGGGATATGCCAAAGTGAAGTATCTGCCGGAGCAGACTAAGGCAGCCCATAAGGCACTCAAGACCAAGCTCGACCCCAAGGGGATACTCAACCCCGGCAAGATTTCCGACTGAGGAGGATACAATGCTTAAAATACTGGTGTGTGTAAAGCAGGTTCCGGACGTTGACCTGATGAAGATGGATTCGGAGACAGGCACGCTCATTCGTGCCGGTGTGCCGACGATATTAAACCCACTTGACGCAAACGCCCTCTCCGCCGCCGTCTCTGTCAAAGAGCAGTACGGCGCGGAAATAACCCTAATCACCATGGGACCGCCCATGGCGGAAGAGGTGTTGCGCGAGTGCCTCGCCGTCGGCGCAGACAAGGCTGTACTTGTCACAGATCGCGCTTTCGGCAATGCCGATACCCTGGCAACCAGCTATTCCATTGTCTCTGCGGCAAACTGTGTGGACAAGTTCGACCTCATCTTCTGCGGCAAGGAGACCGTGGACGGTGCGACCGGGCAGATGGGCGCACAACTTGCCGAACGTTTTGACGCGGCACAGATCACCTCCGCAAGTCTCATCAAGTCCGTTGACGAGGAGAATAAGACTCTCATCGTTGAGCGCGAGCTTGAAACCGGCATCGAGACGCTTGAGGTCTCCATGCCTTGCCTCTTCACCATGGAAAAGACGAATTATCCTGCCCGCATTCCCAATCTCAAGGGCAAGATGCGTGCGAAAAAGGCGGAGGTCATCACTTTCACCGCAAACGACATTCCCGAGCTTGACCGTGATCGTATAGGCGACCCCGGCTCTCCCACCAAGGTGCCGAGAATGTTCCCGCCTGTCATGCCCGAGCCGGGTGTTATCCTCGACGAGGGTTCGGTAGAGGCGAATGTGAAAAAGCTTATAGAGATAATAAAGGAGGGGTGAGACATGGATAAGACTTGTTTTAAGAACATGTGGGTGCATATAGAGCATACCGACGGTGTTGTCCACCCCGTCTCGCTCGAGCTGTGCTGTGAGGCGCGTAAGCTCTGCGATGAGAGCGGAGACAAGCTCATTGCCGTCATTGCGGGTGAGCTTAACAAAGCCGAGCGCGAAAAAATCGCCGAGTGCGGTGTGGACGGCTTCATTCTCGTCTCCGGTACAGGCTATGAGCGGTATAACACGGAGGCATATACGAATCTCTATACCGTTCTCTGCGAAAAGTATAAGCCCTCGGCGGTTCTTATCGGCGGCACGACGAATGGGCGCGACTTCGCCCCTCGCTTTGCCGTCAGACTCAACACCGGTTGCACCTCCGACGCGACCGAGCTTATCTATAACCCCGATACCACGGACATTGAGTTCGTAGAGCCTGCGGCAGGTGGCAAGATAATGGCGGTAATCACCATACCTGTTCTCCGCCCGCAGATCGGCACGCTCCGTCCCGGCACATTCAAGTATGCGCCCACCGGCAAAAAGACCGACATTGAGGTCATAAATGAGGAGATAAGCTTCGACGCGGACAAGATTCGTACCAAGCTCATCGGTTTTGCCGCAGATGCCTTTGCCCCCGAGCTGGACATTGCCGAGACCGAGTGTCTTGTCTGTGTCGGTGCGGGGCTGAAGGAGGAGAGCCTGCCAAAGTATAAAGAGCTGGCGAGCCTGCTCGGCGGCAAGCTCGGATGTACCAGACCCCTTGTCGACAAAGAAATATTGCCCTACAAGTTGCAAGTCGGACAAAGCGGTGTTATGATAAAGACCAAGCTTTACATCGGCTTTGGAATCTCGGGTGCGGTCAACCATGTTACAGGTGTTGACGCCGAGAGGTTCATTGCCGTCAACACCGACCCCAATGCCGCCATCTTCAACTACTGTGATTACGGCATTGTTGGCGACATGGACGAGGTTTGTGACGCTATGCTCGCGTCGCTCAAGGGATAATGATTCAGATTGAAAAAATTGCGGAGGGACTGTGGACTTTCCCCATAGTCCTCCCGAACAACCCGCTGAAATGGCTCAACTGCTATGTAATAAAAGGCGAAAAGGGTGGAAGAAACCTGCTGATAGACACAGGCTTCAACCACCCCGAGTGTCTCGCGGCATTGAGAGAGGGTATGGCTCAGCTTCAGCTCGTCCTCCGGGATACGGACGTTTTCATAACGCACTTTCACTCGGATCATGCGGGTAACGCGGCTTATTTGGAAAGCATGGGATGCAAGCTGATTATAAGCCGGACAGACTATGAGATAGACAAATACTATCGCAGAGAAAAGGTCAACCATCTTTTTGAGCGTATGAGCCGTGAGGGTATGCCTGCCGACGTGGTTGGCGAGATACAGAACAGCAATCCCGCGCGCGACTATATGTCCGCCGAGTATACGGCGCAGCTTGCCGAGGACGGAGACGAACTCAGCTACGGCGGGTATAATCTCCGTTGTCTTTTCATGCCCGGACACACTCCGGGACACATGTGTCTGTATGAGCCGGAGAAAAAGCTGATGTTTTTGGGCGATCATGTACTGTTCGACATTTCTCCAAACATCTGCGCCTGGCCGACAATGCAGGACGCCTTGGGTGTATATCTCGAAAATCTCCGAAAGATACGCCGCTACGAGGTCGATACGGCACTTCCCGCCCACCGTCATACAGGTAGCGTGAGTATGCAGGAACGGATAGATCAGCTTCTTGCACACCATGAGCGGCGTCTTACAGAGATGGAAGAGATAATCCGCGCCTCCGACGGCATCACCGCCTACGACATCGCCGGGAAAATGCGTTGGAAGATACGCGCGGCAACGTGGGAGACTTTCCCCGCGGCGCAAAAGCTGTTCGCCATAGGCGAGACCTTGGCACACTTGGATCACCTTGTTCTGCTCGGTCGAGTGAAAAAGATCGATTCCGACGGAGTTATCGTATATAAGATATAAGGAAAACAGCACTGTAAGGTCATCGGACGTCGCTTGCGGCGGTCGATGACCTTACAGTGCTGTTTTCCTATGGAATAACTGACCGATTATGAGTTCGGTAAAACCCGCCTTGAAGCCTATTGAAGCGGGTTCAAGGCGGAAGCGAGGAGCAGCAGAATGAGCGCGAGATGATTTTGAATGCGTAGCATGAAGAATCGTCGCAAGCGATATGACGCATGCGACGATGCGGTACGAGTGGCAACAGAGAACATATAATCTCTGATTTTGGAATAAAAATCAAATCGCAAACCGGTGAAGCGTTTGCGATTTGAAAAGGAGCTGCGACAGAATGAGTGAGAAGTGACTTTGATTTTGAAAAAAGAAAAG
>CAZBYU010000005.1:0-18354 GCA_964496235.1 uncultured Oscillospiraceae bacterium
CTCATCGTGCATGACCTCACGCCCGATGAACGCCGTGCGGCTTATAATTGCGACATCACCTACGGCACCAATAACGAGATGGGCTTTGACTATCTGCGTGACAATATGGCGATTTACAAAGAGCATATGGTTCAGCGCGGTCATGCCTTCGCCATTGTCGACGAAGTCGACTCCATACTTATTGACGAGGCGCGTACCCCGCTTATCATCTCCGGTCAGGGCGATGAAAGCACCGACCTTTATCGTCAGGCAGACGACTTTGTCCGCCGCTTGAAAAAGCTTGTCTATGCCAGCGTTGACGAGAAAGAGGAGGAGAGCGAGGACATCGACGCGGACTACATCGTCGATGAAAAGGCGAAGACCGCCACGCTCACCGCTCGCGGCATCTCCAAGGCGGAGACGGCCTTCGGTCTCGAAAACCTTGCCGATATCGAAAACGCCACGCTCTCCCATCATATAAATCAGGCACTGAAAGCCCACGGCATCATGAAACGCGACATTGACTATATCGTCAAGGACGGCGAGATAATCATTGTCGATGAGTTCACCGGGCGTCTTATGCTCGGTCGCCGTTATTCCGAGGGTTTGCATCAGGCGATAGAGGCAAAGGAGCATGTCGACGTTCAAAAGGAAAACAAGACCCTCGCCACTATCACTTTCCAGAATTATTTCCGCCTTTACGGCAAGCTCTCCGGCATGACCGGCACAGCCGTCACCGAGAGCGAGGAGTTTGAAGCAATTTATAAGCTCGATATTATCGAGATTCCCACAAATAAGCCCGTCATTCGTATAGATAACCCCGATGTCGTTTATAAAAACGAGCAGGGCAAAAACCGCGCCATTATCGAGCAGATCATCACCTGCCACGAAAAGGGTCAGCCGGTGCTTGTCGGCACGGTGTCGATAGAAAAAAGCGAGTATATTTCCTCGCTTTTGAAGCGTCGCGGCGTTCCGCACACGGTGCTTAATGCGAAGTACCACGAAAAAGAGGCGGAAATCGTCGCTCAGGCGGGTAAGCTCGGCGCAGTTACCATTGCCACAAACATGGCAGGACGCGGCACCGATATTGTCCTCGGCGGTAATGCGGAGTTCCTTGCGAAAAACGATTTGCGTAAGGCGGGCTTTGACGATGCCGTCATTGCCGAGGCTACCGGCTTTGCCGATACCGATGACGAGAACATTCTCGAGGCGCGTAAGCTCTTTGCCGAGCGTCTTTCCGCGCATAAAGAAGTGACCAATGCCGAGGCGGAAAGAGTTCGTGCCGCAGGCGGTCTCTTTATTCTCGGCACGGAGCGTCACGAATCCCGCCGTATAGACAATCAGCTCCGTGGCCGTGCCGGTCGACAGGGTGACCCCGGTGAAAGCCGCTTCTATCTCGCCCTTACCGATGATATCATGCGCCTTTTCGGTTCTGAACGCATCATGGGCATGATGGAAACGCTCAACGTCGACGAGGACACTCCGCTTGACCAAAAAATGCTCTCCAACGCCATTGAGCAGTCGCAGAAGACCGTTGAAAGCCGCAACTTCCAGACTCGTAAGAGCGTGCTTGAATATGACGACGTTATGAACCGCCAGCGCAATATAATCTACGGCGAGCGTCGCAAGGTTCTCGACGGAGAAGATATTCATGAGCAGATCCTCGGCATGATTCGCGAGTTTGTGCAAAGTACGGTCATTGACGGTCTCGGCGGCACGGCGGCGGAGAATCAGACCCAGCTTGACGCGGCACTCGCCCCCTTTGAAAAACTCTTTCTGCCGCACGGCAGGATAAAGATCGAGGACTTTAACGGCGCGGCAATCCCCGAAAAGGTGACCGAACGTGTCGAAAGCCTCGCCGAGGCTGTGTATGCCGCCCGCGAAAAGGCGTTCGGAGTAGGACCGAACGGTCTCCCCGTAATGCGCGAGGCGGAGCGCGTTATCATGCTTCGCGTCGTGGACGAATACTGGATGGATCATATTGATGCCATGAGTGAGCTTAAACGTGGCATCGGTCTGCGCGGCTACGGCTCTGTCAAGCCCATTGACGCTTATAAGCAGGAGGGCTTTGAGATGTTTGAGGGCATGGTGCATGGCATTCGTGAAGAGACGGTTCGCCGCCTGTTCACCGTGCAGATTCGCACTGCCCAGCCCATTGAGCGCAAGGCGGTCGCAAAGAACGCTTCCGCCAACGTCGGCGGTGACGCGTCGCTGAAGAAAAAGCCCGTCAAGAAAGCACCCAAGCCCGGCAGGAACGATCCCTGCCCCTGCGGCAAAATGAAGCCCGACGGCAGTCGCCGTTTGAAATACAAGGAGTGTTGCGGTCGCAACGAGTGACACTGAAGGATCGGCTATGGCATTTACTCAACAGGATAAAAACGGACTTGTCTATATGACCTCGTCCGTCATAAAGGCGCGTCACGCGTTCACTACTCGCTTCGGCGGCGTGAGTGTGGGTGACTTCGCCTCGCTCAACCTCGGCTCGGGCAGGGGAGACCCACAGGAGAATGTGGAGGAGAACTTCCGCCGTGTTGCCGCACTCATGGGAGTCGGCGGCAACGACTGCGCCGTTACGCGTCAGGTACACGGAAATGAGGTTCGCGTTGTGACAAGTGCGGATAAGCACATCCTCGGCACACGCACTCCCTATGATGCCGACGGTATAATCACTGTGGAAAGGGGCTTGCCTATCTTCTGCTTCACGGCGGACTGCGTACCCGCTCTGCTGTGCGATGCACGGCACGGAGTGATTGCGGCGGTTCACTGCGGCTGGCGTAGCTCCGTTGCGGACATATTGGGTGTCACGGTTGAAAAAATGTGTTCCCTCGGTGCGACAAGTGAGACAATATGCGTGGCGCAGGGCGCGGCGATAGGACGCTGTTGCTTTGAAACGGACGATGATGTCCCCGCCGCTGTGACGAAATATCTCTCCGGAGCTTCCGACGGTCTTTTTGACCGCCGCGATGACGGAAAGACCCTTGTCGACCTCCGTGCGGCGAACACCCGCCGCCTCCTACAGCTCGGACTGCGCGAGGAGAATATTGACGCGTCCGATGAGTGTACGGTCTGCCTACACGACAAATACTGGTCACATCGCTATACCTCCCGCCATGGTCTCGGTCGTGGCAGTCTTGCGGCGGCGATAGTGCTTGAATGAAAGGGAACGCGATTATGACAAATATAAAAAGAATCTTATGCGCCGTGTTCGCGCTTTGCCTGCTTTTCGGTTGCACTGCCTGCGGTGAACGCGCCGAACGCCTCACCTACGACACCATTGCCGAATCCACCGGCGGCAAGGACGTTGAACGCGCCGCGGCGGAGGACGATGTTTTTTCTCTCAACTCCAATTCCTCCCGCTCCTTTAACCCCATTATTGCCACCAACCGTTCAAACCAGCTCATATGCTCTCTTGTGTATGAGAACATGGTCGAGATAGATAATGATTTCAATGTCATAAAGAATCTCATCATCGACTGGACCTCCAATGAGGATTACACCTTCTGGACGTTTACCATTGACCAGGGTCACACCTTTCATGACGGTACGCCCGTCACCGGCAAGGACTTGCGCTATTCCCTCGACCGCGCTGTCACGGCTGACCGCTATAAGGGGCGTTTTGCCAGCTATCAGGGTGCGTCGTATGAGGAGTATAAGCTGTATGTCACCCTCGGCATCGGCGATTCTCAGCTCCCCAAGCTGCTGAATATCCCTGTTGTCAAATACGGCACCTACGGCGATGATTTCCCCATGGGTAGCGGACCTTATATGTACAACGAGGAGCATACCGAGCTTTTGGCGTATGACGGTTACATCGGCTATCCCATAGAGGTGGAAAACACCGACGAGGACAGTGACGATATCGGCGTGAAGGTCACGCACGACCCCACGGTATCCCACCCGCTCGATAAGATATATATCAAAGAATACACCGATGCCGAAAGTGCGCTTGACGCGTTTGAATCCTCGCTTATCGACGTTGTCATCAATGACCCCTCCAGCTATACAAACCTCGGCTACGCCAGCCGAAACGAGATTCATACATATGCCACCACCAACATGCATTACGTCGTAGTCAATGAGGCGGGTACACTCGGCAGATACAGCAACTTCCGCTACGCCCTCAACTTCGCCTTTGACCGCAATGCAATGGTTGAGCTTCTCGGCGGCAACGGCGTTGCCTCTCCCATCGCCATGTATCCCACCTGTGATATTTACCCCACCGAGCTTGCCAACAGCCTCGCCTATGACATGGAGACCTGTGTCGCCGTTCTGGAAAACGCGGGTATCAAGGACTATGACGAGGACGGAAAGCTTGAATACATGTCCGGCACACCGCAGAAGATAGAGCTTTCGTTCGTTGTCTGTTCCGACAGCTCTGTCAAAACCGGCGTTGCCCGACGCTTTGCCGAGGATATGGAGAACCTCGGAATCACCGTCAATGTCCGCGAGCTTAGCTGGGATGATTATCTCACTGCCATCGAGGAGGGCGATTACGACCTATATTACGGTGAGGTGCATCTCAGAAACAATTTCGACCTTACCGAGCTTTTGCAGGTACGTACCAAGGATAACGAAAACAGCAATCTCAACTATTCCAACACCACCGACATCAGCTATGAGCAGTATATAAACGCCTATCTCTCCGCCGGTGACATGGAGCGTGCCGCGGCATACCGCAACCTTGCCGACCTTGTCAGCCTCAACGCCATGCTTATACCCATCGGCTTTGAAAAACAGCAGATCATATGTCACCGTGGTGTTGTCAAGGGTATTGATGCAAACTATGGCAACCCCCTTTATAACTTCGTCAACTGGGAGTTCGTCGAGGGCTGATTCTCAGCGCGTTATTATTAAGTTAATACATATTAGAAAAGAAGCAAAATAATAAGCAGATATGAGTCGAACCCCTGCCTTCCGTAAGCTTTGGCTGACAGGTGCTTGCAGTTTTGCCGAAGCCGGAACTTGCCCTGACTGGGTAAAGCCCGCAGGGAAAACTTTGTGTTTTTTCAAGGTATTTAACGACGTATGGGCGAAACCCGGCACGGTAAAACAGACTTGGGTTCAACTCCCGTCTGCTTGAAAGAAAGGGAGATTATCATGACCGACAGAGAGCTTATGTCAATGGCAAAAAAGGCATCCATAAACGCCTACGTTCCGTACTCTCGCTTTTCCGTGGGTGCGGCAATCGAATGCGATGACGGCACGGTGTTCACCGGCTGTAATGTGGAGAACGCCGCCTTCGGCAGCACCATATGTGCCGAGCGCACCGCCTGCGTCAAGGCCGTCAGCGAGGGGCATCGTTCATTCCGCCGTATCGCCATCTATGCCGACAGTGAGAACTGGCCTACACCGTGCGGGGCTTGTCGCCAATTCTTGGCGGAGTTTTCTCCGGAGATGGAGGTTCTCTGCGCCAAGGCGGGTGACCGCTATGTCAGCTATAAGCTGTCCGAGCTTTTGCCGCACATGTTCAACTTCTGATATGCAGCTTTCTCAGCTTGCAATGTTTGTGGCAGTGGCAAAGTCGAAAAGCTACTCCGCCGCCGCGCGTGAGCTTTATACCAGCCATTCCACGCTCAGCCGAGCCGTCAGTGCGCTTGAAGAGGAGCTTGGTGTCGCGCTTATAGTGCGTGATAACCGCGTCGAGACGCTCACACCCTCGGGTGAGGTGCTGTTGAACGAGGGCGAGCGGCTTCTGTGCCTTGTCGACGAGCTTGCCGAGCATGTCAAAGCCGCCGCTTGCGCCGATACGCCGGCGGATAAAGAGGAGGGAGTATAAGTGAATTATTTCACTCCCTATGAGGGTAACGAACCCTATATTTTCATAAGCTATGCCCACGCCAACTCATCCGATGTCATGCGCGTTGTCACCGATATGCACTCGCGTGGCTTTCGCATTTGGTATGACGAGGGGATAGAGGTCGGAAGCGAGTGGCCCGAGTGCATTGCCGAGCATTTGAGCGCGGCTCACCTCATGTTTGCTTTCATCTCCGAGGCGTATATGAAGTCCGATAACTGCCGCCGCGAGATGCACTATGCACTTTCAAAGCGCATAAAGGTTATCAATGTATTCCTCGAGCCTACGGCAATGACTCCCGGCATGGAAATGCAGATAGGCAATATTTTTGCCCTCATGAAGTACAGCATGAGCGAGAGCGTCTTCTTTGACAGGCTCTATTCCGCACCCTTGCTCAATTCCGAGGCTTTTTCTGACGTGCAGACGGTCAATGCACCGCAACCCGGCGTCACGTCTGGTGTGCAGAACACGGAGAGTGGGGGAGAGCGGGAGAATATCAAGCCCGCCGCGACCGAAGCCGACGAAAAGCAGAGGAAAAAAGCTGAGAAAAAGGCGGAAAAGAAAAAGCTTAATCAGCCCGACGTATTTGCCGGACCTAAAAAGCGTTGGACTACCGGGCGTATAATCGCCCTTGTGCTTGTCGTGCTTGTGCTTGCCGGTGCAGTCACCATGGGCATAATCGGTCACTTCGTCGGTTGGAACGAGCGTCTTCTCATTCGCCTCAACACCCCAGAGATGACCCTGCTGTCCTCGGATACGGTTGCACGGTTTGAAAACGAATTGTTTGAGGACATAGCGCGTGAGTATACCGGTCTTGCCGACGGTGATATATATGTCTCCGACCTCGCCTCACTCACCGAGCTTCATATTACCTCAGCCGGATTTTTCTTCGGCACTGCGCCGGACGAGCTTTATCCCTTCCCCGCCGACATCGAGCTGCGCGATTTAAGCGAGCTTCGCTATTTCACCGGGCTGAGAGTGCTTTATATCAACGACCAAAGTCTCTCCGCACTTGCCACTATGCCCGCCCTGCCTGTACAGACGCTTGATATAAGCTCCGGCCGCGTCACCTCGCTTGACGGTGTGGGTCGCCTCACCAAGCTTCGTGAGCTTCATACAGGCGGCTGTCCGATTATGGAGCTTGGGGATATATCCAACTGTCTTGACCTGCGCCTGGTTGACCTTACAGGCGCGAATGTACACGATTTTAAGCCCTTTAAGCCCCTCACGAAGCTCAGCTCCGTCGCACTGTCCGATTGTACTATTTCCGAGATGAAGACCGTCCTCTCTCTCAGCTCTTTGACAGAGCTTGAGCTTACAAATTGCGACCTTCGCGGAAGCTTTTTCAAGAGCCTTGACAAAGAGTCGCGCCTGACCTCTCTCTCGCTCTATGATTGTAAGCTCGATTCCACCGCGAATTTGGACGATTTTTCGTCTCTCTCCTCGCTTACGCTTATAAATACAGGTGCGAACCTCGACTGGACGATTTTGCGCGAGCTTCCCGCACTTACCACTGTCTTTTCCGACAATATCGATGCGTTGCCCGCGCTGTCAAGCAAAGTCACCATGTTAACGCCTGACATAACCCAGTGACGTAAGTGACGTAATAATCACACAGACCGCTCGAAAGAGCGGTCTGTGTGATTGTGACTGTCAAAAAACTATGCATCAAGGAAAAAACAACAGAGTAGCGGGGGAGCTTGAGGGGGCAAGACCCGCCTCAAATTGGATAAACCGCCGCCGAAAAGCCTTGAATATCAAGGCTTTTCGGGCGAAGCAGCATTTTGAAGCATTCAAAATGCTCGGCGGATTCAGCTTGTCAAAAAAGTTCTGTTGAACTTTTTTGACAAGCTGAATCACACAGACCGCTCGAAAGAGCGGTCTGTGTGATTATAAACAATATATCGAATATACTTATCAATATATATCCTCCACGACCTTCGTCGGGGGAGTTTCGAGAATTTCGGGGTGTGCGAAAAGATAGCGGTATGCCTGCAAAAACTGTGCGTAATAGTGTCCGTCGACAGTGCGTTCATCAAGCACGAACTTGCAGTCGACATACTTGTTGTCCACGACCTGACCATGCCGGTCTATCTCGTAGGCGTGGCGTTTCGCGCCGAACGCGATGAACACCGGCAGAGTGCCGAAGTTATATATGTGGTGGTAAATCGGTCCTATGCGGAGAGAACCCATGTCTGTTATTATCATAGACCCGTGGAACGGGCTTGCGTCAAGCAACTTTTGAGGAACCCAACCGAAGTAGTCCATCACCCTCAATGCCGTGATCGCAAAGCGAAGCAGGAAACGCGGTGCTTTCGTCAGTGCCTCGGCCACGTCCTCGGTGTTGTTGTTGTCCTCCGACGCTTTTATTTCGTCGATCTTCTCGTTCATCTTTCTATAAACGTCAAATATAGTGTCGGTCGGCTCAAATACGACCTTTACCGTTGTTTCAGTGGCGTTGATGGATAATTCGCGCTTCACAGTCATGACGATTTCAATGTTGTCTCTCGCGTAAACGCGGCGACCCACGACGAAGCGGTTGATCCCCGGGAGCATTGACACGCCGCGGATATACGCAGCAATGAGAAAATGCAAAATGCCGATCCCCTTGTAGCCCGCAACGCGGAGCTGACGCAAACGGCGGTCAAGCGCGGTTATTTCAAAGCTCTCCTCGTATTGGTTACAGCCGTCATTGCGCGTGGGCATTATGTAGGGAATGAATTTATAAAACGGTGGCAGGGAGCGCAGAAGCCGCCCCTCCTTGCGGTCACCGTAACGGCGTTTGTACTTGCTCATCTTATATCCTCCGTAGGCATGCCGCTCTTTCTCTACGCGGCGATTTAGCTTTCAAAATTTGAAGCATTATCATTATACATGCTTTTCTTGGATATTACAAGAGAAACTTCATACAAGAAAGTTTATAAGAAATCGCTCAGAGACGACTATCACACTCCGCCTGAGGTCGGTGATTATGTAGTTGTCGAAGATTGTATGAAAATGAATAAACTGTAAAAAGACGTTAATATATTTGCGAAATTGAAAAATTTTTGTTGACTGTGAAAAATCTCATGTTATAATCTAGTGGTGGGTAAAGATGTGTTAAGAAGGGGTTCTGGCATCTTGCACCATAAGAAAAACAGAGGAGTGTAGAAAGATGAAATCTACCGGAATAGTTAGAAAGGTTGACGAGCTGGGTCGTATAGTCCTCCCTATTGAGATGCGCCGCACGCTTGACATTGCCGAGAAGGACGCTTTGGAAATCTATGTTGAGGGTGAAGATATCATTCTCCACAAGTATCAGACCGCTTGCGTGTTCTGCGACAGCGTTCGTGACATCGTGCCTTATAAGGGGAGATTTGTCTGCCCCGAGTGCATCAAGAATCTTAAGGAGCTTGACTGATTCGCATTCGGCTTTTAAGTCTGCCGATTTAATTTGAAGGTAATGCAATGCTCTCAGTCGTTGAATGAAACGGCTGAGTGCTTTGTTCTCATTTTTTAGGGTTATATATGTCACGGCGCAACCGGTTCTTGCCGGTTGCGCTTCTTTATTGCCCTGATTTTACAGCCGCGTAGTATATTACGCATTTTGCGAAACGAGTTCCGCATTCTTGCCGAATAAGGCATAAAAAAAGAAGTGACCCTTGACCGCACACTCAAAAACATCGTCAGCAGCCAAGGGTCACTTCTCTGAATTCTTAGTATCGAGCATCTTTGGTTAACCTCTCTTTCTGCGGATTTCCAGCGTGTCCGCCGGATTTATCGGTACTGTCTTTCAACGGGACACTCACTCCGGCACTCTTTTTCCCCTCCGGGATATCTCAAGCGAGATCAGCTCTGCGCCGCCTTTGTCCTCCTGATATTTTGATATACAGCACCGGCCCCTGCTTCCCGCGCTCGTCACGGTGCGGGGTCTTTTACTTGTACATCGGTATCACCCTTTCTGGCTATAATATACCAAACCGAAAGCGTGATTTCAATAGGCGTTCTCCACTATCTTTCACATGACTTTTTGTGCCTATCGCTGAAAATGCGCTGTTTCTGGTCTGACCAGGTGAAGATTTGTTGACATCATGCACAACGAAGAAGTATAATAATAGTGTTGTGGGCTTGACGCAGACGCGTCAAGCCCACATTTTTGCTTTTATTTTTTTACTCCACCTGTGCGAATTGGCTGTTGTAAAGTGTGGCGTAGAAGCCGCCGTTTGCGAGGAGAGCGTCATGCGTTCCCTGTTCTATGATCGTGCCGTCACGCATGACGAGTATCAGGTCTGCCGAACGTATTGTGGACAGGCGGTGTGCGACTATGAAGCTTGTTCGTCCCTGCATGAGCTTGTCAAACGCCTCTTGTATCAGTAGCTCCGTGCGCGTGTCGATCGAGCTTGTTGCCTCGTCAAGTATCAGCATAGGCGGCAGGGCGAGCATAACGCGCGTTATGCACAAAAGCTGCTTTTGTCCCTGGCTTATGCTGTCTTCGCGTAATACCGTGTCCAGACCTTGCGGCAGACGGCGTATAAACTCCCAGCTGTGTGCTTCCTTTGCCGCGGCAATGATTTCCGCGTCCGTTGCGTCGGGCTTGCCGAAAGTAATGTTTTCGCGCACCGTGCCTTGCTTTATCCACGTGTCTTGAAGCACCATGCCGAAGCTTGAGCGCAGTGCATGCCGCGACAGGGTCTTTATCTCCTTGCCATCCACGCGTATCTCGCCCGCGTCGGTGTCGTAAAAGCGCATGAGCAGGTTTATAAACGTTGTCTTGCCACAGCCCGTCGGACCCACTATTGCCACGCGCATACCGGGGCGAATGTGTAGATCAAAGCCCTCGATAAGCTTCTTTTCCCTGCCATAGCTGAATGATACGTTGTCGATATCGACCTGACCCTTGACCTCCGGCAATTCGCCGTCTGAATCCGTTCTTTCCTCCTGCTCTTCGAGCAGGGCGAAAAGCCGCGCGGCACACGCCAGCGCGTTTTGCATCTCAGTGACAACTGAGCTTATGTCGTTAAACGGCTTCATGTATTGGTTGGCGTAGCTTAGTAGAACACTCAAACCGCCCACGGTCAACGCGCCGGTAGGAATGATCAGCGCACCGATGACCGCGACTCCGGCGTAAATCACGTTGTTTACAAAGCGCGTCGATGGGTTTGTCAGACTGCTGTAAAACACGGCCTGCTGGCTGTAGTTGCGAAGCTCCTCGTTGACCTCGGCAAAACGCACCGAGCCGCGCTTTTCATATCCAAATGCACGCACTACCTTTTGCCCGCCGATAAGCTCCTCAATAAGCGCGGTCTGTCTGCCGCGGGTTTCGCTCTGCTTGCGGAACATCGTGTATGACCGCGAGGAGACGAACTTGGCCACGAGAAAGCTCATAGGAGTCAGCAACAGCACGAAAAGCGTTATCCATATGTTTTTTGAGAACATGAATACCAGCGTCACGATAATGGTGACAATGCCCGAAAACAGCTGGGTAAAGCCCAAAAGAAGTCCGTCGGAAAGGATGTCCGCGTCTGCGATGATGCGCGAAACGATGTCTCCGGTACTGTGGCGGTCAAGATAGGAGAGGGGAAGCCGCTGAATATGTGAGATCGCCTGTGAACGCACGTCCTGCACCACACGGTAGGTCATGCGGTTGTTAATAAGGCTCATCACATACCCCGTCACGCCCGAGAGTGCGGCGCAGAAAATTATGGTTTTCAGATATCCCCACATTGTCGCAAAGTCCACTTGTCCTGCCGCAATAACGCAGTCGATTGCATCGCCGAATAAGAACGGAACATATAGCTGCAATACCACCGTTGTGGCGGCGAGCAGTATGCTCACTATAAGCAGAATACGGTAGCGTGCAATTCGCGCAAGAAGCTTTTTCAAAACCTCCGCGCTGTTCACGCTTTCGTTTTTCTTTTTCATGCCAGCTCGCCTCCCTTCTCGTATGCCGCGCGTTCCTCAGGAAACTGAGAGAAGTATATCTCGCGGTAGAGTGTGCATGTACGCATAAGCTCGTCGTGCGACCCCACACCGGCAAGACCTCCGTTGTCCATAACGAGTATTTTGTCAGCGCGGCGTATGCATGCAATGCGCTGAGACACGATGAATGTTGTCATGCCGACGGAGAATGAGTGCAGAGCGCGGCGGAGTGCGGCATCGGTTGCAAAGTCGAGCGCGGAGGAACTGTCGTCGAGTATCAGTATCTCCGGCTTTTTCACAAGTGCGCGTGCAATGGCGAGTCTTTGCCGCTGTCCGCCGGAGAGGTTGCGTCCGTTCTGCTCCAGCTCAAAATCAAGCTCCCCGACCTTGCCACGCACCACGTCCGCCGCCTGTGCGGCCTCAAGTGCACTCCATAGCTCGTCATCCGTGGCGTTTTCGTTGCCCCAGAGCAGGTTTTCTCTTATGCTTCCCTTAAACAGCACGGTTCTCTGTTGAACTATGCTGACCTTGTCGCACAGCTCCTCACGCGTGTAGTCCTTCACGTTCTTATCCGAAAGTGTTACATCGCCTTCACTTGCGTCGTAAAAGCGGGGGATAAGGCTCACAAGCGTCGATTTGCCGGAACCCGTACCGCCTATCACGCCGACGGTCTCGCCTCGAGTGGCGGAAAAGCTCACATCGGTCAGGCTCGCCGCACCTGCGTTTTTATAGGTGAACGAAACATTTTCAAACCGTACCGCCTCCGTGCTTGCGTCTGCGACGGTATCGCGTTCTTCCGCCGCGTTGGGGTAGCTCATGCTCGGCTCTACGGCGAGTACGGCGGAGACACGCCCTGCACATGCGAGAGATTTATTAAGCGTTATAATAAGCGAGGCAAGCTTTATAAGCTCCACTATGATTTGAAGCATGTAGTTGTACAGTGCCACGACATCACCCTGTGCTATATCCCCCAGGTTTACCTGTATTGCCGCACGGTCGATGAGGAAAACTGCCGCAAGATTAATCAGCACATACGTTACTGGGTTCAGAAGCGCGGATATGCGCCCGACGAATTCATTGAGCCGCGTAAGCTCACGGTTGCTTGCCTCGAATTCGTCCACGGACTGTTCCTCACGGCAAAATGCGCGGATCACGCGCACACCTGTGAGGCTTTCTCGCGTCATGCCTGTCACGCGGTCAAGACCGACCTGAACCTTTTTGAAAAGAGGTATGCTAGACAGCATTATCGCAAATACGACCGCGAACAGCACCGGTATTGCCACGGCGTAGATTACCGCACACCTTACATCTATCGTAAACGCCATTATCATTGCGCCGAATACCACGAACGGGCTTCTCAGCAACAGCCTCAGCCCCATGTTCACACCGTTTTGCACTTGGTTTACGTCGTTTGTGATGCGTGTTATCAGCGTGTCCGAGCCGATAGTGTCAAGCTCGGTGAATGAAAGTGTCTGTATGTGGTCAAAAAGAGCCTGACGTAGCTTTGCGGCAAAGCCCACGCTTGCCTTTGCGGCGAAAAACTGTGCCGTAAAGCTGCTTAATAGCCCCAACGCCGCCATCACGACCAGAGCCGCAAAGCACCACCATATATACGCGCGGTTATTCTCCGCCACGCCTATATTTATCATACGCGCCACTACTATCGGCACCAGCAGGTCGAAAACGACCTCCAAAAGCTTGAATAGCGGGGCGAGTATGGTTTCCTTCGCATACTCTTTGAGGTAAACCCAAAGACTTCTCACCTTGACCCATCTCCGTTTCCTTTGTTCTTCATAAAACAGCGGTTAAATCTTCCTCTTTCGCGTCGGACATGCTCCGTATGGCAATTGCCGATTTAATCATTGTTTCTTGACAACGACAGTATAATACTTTATTATCAATATGAATAATATTGTTTTTGTGGACTTGTTATATTATTTTTATATGGGTGGTTTCAATGGATCTGAGACAGCTTGAATACTTCCGCGAGATCGCGGACACAGGCAGTATAAACGAGGCGGCACGGCGCATGAATATGTCACAGCCACCGTTGAGTTATCAGCTCAAGCTTCTGGAGGAAGAGCTTAATGTGCGTCTTTTTGAGCGCAGTCGAAGCGGCGTGACCTTGACAGAGGCGGGAAAGCTTTTGTATAGCCGCGCGGGAGAGCTGTTAAGCTATGCCGGCTCGACAAAACAGGAGGTCACGCGCTTTGGGAAAAAGCGCGTGTTGCGTCTGGGGCTTACCTCGTCTACGGTTGCCCCGATGATGCCGTATATTGCACAGTTTGCACGTGAAAACGTCGAGGTGAACTTCGAGGTGCATGACGGCACAACGTTTTCGCTTTTCAACTCCCTCATGGACGGTATAATCGACGTTTCCGTCGTTCGTACCCCGCTTACGCTGGAAAATGTGGAGCATACCGTACTCTGTCATGAGGCTATGATCGCCGTGTCCTCGCCGGATATGTGCGCCGAGCGTGCGGGGGAGGGGAAGGTCACACTCTCTTCGCTGGTTGACCGCCCGCTTATACTCTACCGCCGGTATGAGAAGCTGATATGTGATGCTTTTCGCGCAAAATCGCTTGAACCGGATGTTTTCTGTGTGTGTGACGATGCGCGTGGTGCGGTGCTTTGGGCAAGCGAAGGGCTGGCAACGGCCATATTCCCCGCGTCTATGTCGAGCCTTTGTTCGTCTTTGCACGTTCAAAAAATCGACGAACCCTCCCTTGAAACCGAGATACTGCTTATCTGGCGTCGTGGCAAGCATCTGCCCACTGCCGCGTCTGATTTTATAAGTGTCTGCACTCGCACGCACGGCGAACATAGCAATCCCAGAACGGATTGTTAATCTATTGTCATTCTGTACAAAAGCTTTCCGTGTGCCGAGTGATAAACAGCTGTTTTTACGGCAAAACGCCGAAATTGAAACTGACTATTGAATGTTCCTTGTGCAATGTGCTATCCTATAGACACCAGCAGTGGCAATATTTCGGTAGTATATTATTTTCAAATATGAAAGGACGGCTGTATTATGGCAAACAGAATAGTATTGAACACAGTTTCTTATCACGGCGCAGGCGCGGTCAAGGAGGTCGGCAACGAGCTTGCTTCCCGTGGCTTTAAGAAGGCTCTTGTCTGCTCCGGCAAGCATGTTGTAAAGAGCGGCGAGATCAACAAGATTCTTGATCCCATGAAGGAGAAGGGGATTGAATGGGCACTTTTCACCGACATTAAGCCCAACCCCACCATTGAAAATGTCCAGAACGGCGTTCAGGCGTTCAAAGATGCCGAGGCCGATTGTATAGTTGCCGTCGGCGGCGGCTCTATCATGGATACCGCAAAGGCTGTCGGCGTTATCATCAATAACCCCGAGTTTGCCGATGTTCGTTCTCTCGAGGGCGTTGCACCGACCAAAAAGCACGCCGTTTTCACCGTCGCCGTTCCTACCACTGCCGGCACAGCCGCCGAGGTCACTATCAACTACGTCATCACCGATGTTGAGAAAAAGCGTAAGTTCGTCTGCGTTGACACCAATGATATCCCCGAGGTTGCCATTGTCGACCCGGAAATGATGTCCTCTATGCCCGCCGCGCTCACTGCCGCCACCGGCATGGACGCTCTCACCCACGCCATCGAAGGTCTTATCACCAAGGGTGCATGGGAGATGACCGATATGTTCCACCTCGAGGCTATCCGTCTTATCTCCGCCAACCTCCGCGACGCGGTCAACAATGACCCCGACGGTCGCAAGGGCATGGCTCTCGGTCAGTACATCGCCGGTATGGGCTTCTCCAACGTCGGTCTCGGTGTGGTACACAGCATGGCTCACGGTCTTTCCGCACTCTATGATACTCCCCACGGCGTTGCCTGTGCGATCATTCTCCCCACCGGCATGGAGTATAATAAGGAATATACCGGCGAGAAGTACAAGGCTCTTGCCAAGGCTATGGGCGTTGAGGGCGTTGACAGTATGACTCAGGAAGAGTACCGTGATGCCGCTATCGCGGCCGTCAAGAAGCTCTCTGCCGACGTTGGCATTCCCGCTGACCTCAAGGAGATCGTCAAGGATGAGGACGTGAAGTTCCTGTCCGAGAGCGCGTTTGCAGATGCCTGCTGCCCCGGCAATCCCCGTGACACCAGCGAAGCCGAGATCGAAGCTCTCTACCGTAGCTTGATGTAAGTATCTGCGTGACGCGATAACGTGTCTGCATATGCAGTCAGCACACGCTTTCGCAAAGCTAAGTATATTGAGTATACATTGTAACAAGTTACAAAACACCAAGCCGGGGCAACACCCCGGCTTGTTTGATTCAATGTATAAGCTTTAGAAGAATTGTTACTACAAGCCCACGCTTGTGTAGTCGGTTGGGAAATATGCGGTCAAAAGTACTTAGCAGTTTTGTGTATATCCCATCAGCATATATGGGGGTATTCATGCCGTTCAGTTTCCTGTTGCCGATATATTTTGCGCCGTGTCTCTCTCTGCGTGTGCTTTCGGAATTTGCGTGTGCGAATAGGGCTTCATAGTATACAGTTTTGCGGGCGTATTCCCAGAAATATTCCGCAAAATCGCAATCAAGGTAATCCCATGGCTTTTGCCATCCCGCGTAATGCACGATTTTTGGCACTTTTCTCGACTGCATATAACTGAGGCTTATCCAATGCGGAGCGTATTGAATGGCGTTCATTCTGCAATCGGAATCGCTTACCCAGTTTGATAAGACGTTCCACGCTGTGTCGAGGAATTCCACATTATTTGTACATAGTATATTGAGAATGTCTTGTGCGGAATAATCGGTATTTTCCGATGCCACCCGCAAGAAATCAGCTGTAGAGTACTTCTTTCTCAATTCAGCAAGGTTCATTAACAATACGCCGGAATTGAAATAATCAAACGGAATATCCAGCTTTAGTTTTTCGGTAAGATATTCTCTGTACTCTGTGCAGTATCCGTTAACGCACCCGGCACTGTCCGCGTCTCTGACGGCGGCTAACAAATTCTCGCCCATAAGCACGTCGTAAAGCTTTGCAATATCGTCGAGGATTATTAGGTCAGAATCAAGGTAAACTACCTTGTCATAGTCACACATGATTTCCGGGATAAAGAAGCAATAGTTGCTTTCCTTAATTGTGCGTAAATCAGTTTGGTTATGTTTGGCGAAAAGGGGAGCGAGGCTTTTGAATCGCAGTGAAACGTTCGGAGTGCGGACAATCTCTCTTTTTATTCGTGCTATGTTCTCTTGGCTTATGTCGGTGTGTACTACAAGAATGTCATAGTTTCTTTCGTTGCATATATGTTCCGTGAGCGATTTTAGGGCAACTGCGAGATATGGAGCATAAGAGTTGCTTGCCGCAAAAACAATGGGGACGTTATTGTCGGGAAAAGCGGGAGAAATGTGTTCGTCCTCGTCTGTGTTGCCGAAAAGACAAGCTGGGACTTCGAGTACCCTTGTGGCTTTGTTTTGCTTTAGCCAAAGAAGATAAACACCCCACAGCCTTTCCGCAAGAAATCCGCTTACGCGGTATTGATACAGGTCGTATTCGTAAAAGCAACTTCGTTTTTCGTGTTCTTCGAGAATATCAAAAAGCCATTTGCAATAATCGAAAAAGATATCCCTTTTCATTATGTACATGTTGCCACAGTACAGAGAAGAGCCGTTGAAATATCCATCGGCGGCACTTTGAAACTCCGGATGCTTTTTCGCAATGATATCAAGCACAGCATCCAAGTCCTTGATGTTGTGACAGCATTTATAATGCTCATAAACCGTGGAGGATGGCTTCAACTCAGCCGTGCCGTAAGGTGAGGCGGTTATCACGTCATATTGTCCGACGAGAGCTTCAAGCTTGTCATCGGATATATTAAGCTTGTCGATTACTGCCGTATCGGGACGTGGCAGAACAATATCACCTGCGCGATTGCAGTCTGACGTATTATGCCCAAAGTCGAAATAGCGGCGATAGTGCATGAAACCGTAATAATCTGCGTCAAGGTTTTTCCATGCCCAATATTGCGCTGTAAGCTCGCAATACATCCTGTTTTTGTGGGATATATTCTCGCCTATATTATCGTGCAGGTATTCGGGATAAATGCACCCATTCAAATCGGTTCCAACTTGAATGGGTGTTATTATATCAGATGAAATGAGCTGGCATTTTTTGTGGTATGACGTCAGTATTTTGATGTTCATAGCTCTCCTTTGATAACGGCGTGACGTGGACATGTGAATTCTCCTGGAAGATATTTTATCACAATAATATAGCAATGTCTACCTTTTTGTCGCTTTTTCCGCGATTTTTTGGGCGAGCATGTATGTTATGCAAAACAAGGGCATGGGATAAATCCCATGCCCTTTATATCTGCCCGGCGGACAGAGCCTTGCTGTTTACAGCAGACCGCCGAACTTGATGAATATCGGTGCAAACACCAAGGATACGACAGTCATCAGCTTGATGAGAATGTTGATGGACGGACCGGAAGTATCCTTGAACGGGTCGCCGACGGTGTCACCTACGACTGCGGCCTTATGAGCCGACGAACCCTTGCCGCCGTGATGACCCTCTTCAATATACTTTTTCGCGTTGTCCCACGCGCCGCCTGAGTTGGACATGTATATTGCCAGCAGTACACCGGTCACGAGTGAGCCGGCCAGTAGACCGCCGAGTGCGCCCACGCCGAAGAG
>CAZBYU010000006.1:0-18158 GCA_964496235.1 uncultured Oscillospiraceae bacterium
GCAGCGACACCCTGCCGCCGCCCTTGGAGCGCACGGAGGAGGAAAAGACCGTCATGCGTGCGGAAAGCGGCGATCCGGAGGCGAAAAAACGGCTGATTGAACACAATTTGCGCCTTGTGGTGTACATCGCAAAACGCTTTGAAAACACCGGAATAAACATTGAGGACTTGATATCTATAGGCACCATTGGGCTTATAAAGGCGGTAAACACCTTCAACTCCTCAAAAAACATTAAGCTTGCCACCTACGCCTCTCGGTGCATTGAAAACGAGATACTGATGTATCTTCGCAAGATAAGCTCACAGCGCACTGAGATAAGCTTCGATGAGCCGCTCAACACCGACTGGGACGGAAATGAGCTTTTGCTCTCCGACATACTCGGCACCGACGAGGACGAGGTCGCTCGCCCGCTTGAAGATGACGCAGACAGGCAAATGCTCATGCAGGCGATAGCCACGCTCTCCGAGCGTGAGCGGAGCATAATCATAATGCGGTTCGGACTCTCCGCCGGGCGCGAGTACACACAAAAGGAGGTTGCAGATATAATGGGCATATCCCAAAGCTATATCAGCCGCCTCGAAAAGCGAATAATAGAACACCTCCGCCGTGAGATGACAAGACTGCTACAGGTGTGAGAGGTGGTGAAGGCGAAAATGGAGTGTTGCAAAAATTGACTTTGCAACACTCCATGATGTTACCGGCAAAAAGCGAGATGAATTCTCGTTGTTTGCCGCTACTTAAAGACTTCGAGGTTTAATATTTTGTTAAAGCTTTTTACAAATGGTTATGTATCCCCGGTTGATTCCGGTGTGTTGAGTACTCACCCTTCCTTATACGCCACGATGTAGCAATCTATTATCTCAAACTCGTATCCCTCCTCGGGCAAGAGACCTAGGTCGTTTACTTTCGGGATCACATACGCGCCTTGGGGGTCGGGGTCATAGGGATCTATCCAGAAATAATAATTGTCAAAGCTCAATGCATGGAGGTACATGGCCGGGAAATAGAGATACTCTACGGTATCACGAAACTCCGTGACCGGGGTTTCGCTGTAAAACAACACCTTGGTATAAAACTCGTTCTGGTCTAAATACACCCGCTCGCCCTTTTCCTCGGCAAGCTCCAAAGCCTGCTCCAGCCCGGCGGAAAAATGCTCACGTGTTTTGAAGAAATACTCGGTAAAATAATACTTTCCAAACGCCGCGAACAGCACAAGATACGCCGCCGCAAGGATTCCCGCGACAGGTCTCCACGAAAGCTCGGAGAGGAAATACACCCCCAGTGCGATGAATATGACCAGTGGGATAAAGAACACATTGAACTTCGTCGCATTCCCCTTGATGAGAATAAGCAACGGCAGGCAAACGACAAACTGCACAAGCAACAGCAATGCAGGGCAATACGCACGCGACTCATGTGCGCGTGCAAGCTCTTTCACGCAAAAAGCAATGCCGAGTATTGCAAAGGGCATCGAGATATAATAGAAAAGACCGAATTTGTCGGGGCTTGAGTATATATATCCGTCGTTCTGGGCAATGAATATCTGCTTGAAAATCTCCAGCTTACGTGCCTTTTCGTCAAAAGAAAGCTCACCGGCACGCATGACATAAAGCTTGGGGATAGAGAAAAACGGCGTGATTATCTCGTCGATCCAGCCGTAGTTCACGGCAAGGAACAAAAGCAGAGGCAGGGCAAGGACAAAAAGAATGAGGACGGAAAACACCGCATGGCGATTAAAACGTAGCTTGCCGTGGCATACACAGTAGACGATCTGCACCGCGAGCATCAACGGCACAAAGGGCCAGATGGTGGCATAGGTATAAAGCGCGAGTCCGTACATCAGCGCGGAGAGCGGCAGGAAACGAGCATCCTCGGTTCCCCGCACGAAAAAGTACATCCCGAAGAGCAAAAACCCAGGCGCAAGGTTCGATTCCAGCCCCCAGCGCGACATGATAATATGCCATGGGCATATTGCAAGCATGAACATAGCCAACAGCCCGGCGCGTTCATTAACCGTGCGGCGAACAACACCGTAAACCGTAGGAAGGCTCAGGCAGGCAACTATGACCTGCGGCATGCGAATAACCCACACTTCAAGCCCGAATAAAGCGATAAATGGCATCATAAGATATGTTTCGAGCGCGTTCATGCCGCTACCCCATGCGATGAGGTAGACAGGGTTATGGTACCCTGCGGTATCTATACCGTAATTAAGGAGAGAATATGCCTCATAGGCGGCAAAAGCCTCATCCTGGTTTATACCGTTCGGCACCGCGCCGAAACGCCACACACGTGCAAACACGCCCATGGCGAAAACGACCCAGAACAACACGCGGCGGACACGCGGCGCATCGAAAACGGCGTTATATTTATTCTCAAGCGAATGCGTCATATGCTCTATACGCTCCCAAACATATATTCTGCGACGATTATACCACATTCGGCGGCACATTTCAATTCACGCCCCTCACGCCCCGCAAAAGAAATAAAATTTAACAGTTAATTGTTGATGTTTCGCGCCGACTGTGATATCTTGAAGCGCGGCAAGAACTATTGAATCGGAGTGAAAGTACAATGAGCCGTCAAGAGGCTATTGATCAATTTTCCCGCGCATTGAAGTCCGGGCAGAAATACTATAAAGCCGCGCTCTCGCGCGGTGAACACCCATACCCCCCGGTGCTTGATGACATGCTCGACGAATCCACCGTCGTCGGGCGAGCAAGCATGGGGATAATCAACATTCCGTCGGAGCTTATCGTCGGAACGAAGACCGCCGGGCGAGTATCAGCACTGGCGGGGAACTTCATGCCCATATTGGAGGAGGACTCCGAGTTCGGGGCAAAGTGGATATCCCTTTGCGAGGCACACTTGAGCGAGGAAGGCATACGCGACCCAGTCAAGTGCTTTGAATACCTGGGCAAGTTCTACGTGCAGGAGGGCAACAAGCGCGTGAGCGTGCTGAAAAGCTACGACGCGCCGACAATACCGGGCAGTGTGACGCGGCTTGTGCCGGAGTATTCATCGGATCACACGGTGCGGGTATATTACGAGTTCATGCACTTTTATCAGCTTTCACGGCTGTATACGATATCCTTCCGCCACCGTGGGCAATACGCCAAGCTCCAGGCTCTGCTGGGCTTCGACGAGGAACACGAGTGGACGGAAAAGGAACGGCTCGGCTTTTCGGCGGGCTTTTCACACTTCCGTCAAGCATTCGACAAGCTAAATGCCGGCGCACACCTGGACGTAACTGCGGCAGAGGCTCTTCTGGTTTGGCTGGAGGTCTATCCGTTCGCCGCGATAAAGGAGCAGACCCTGCCGGAGCTGATAAAGGCTCTGGGTGCAATATGGTCCGACATCGAAGCCTTGACCGAGCCGGAGCCTATCGAGGTCAGCACAGAGCCGGACGAGCGCGATAAGAGTCTTCTTTCAAAGCTCATAAGTGTGGCGTGGCCGGATCATCTGAGCGTGGCGTTTATATATGCATTCGACCCGGTGACAAGTGCGTGGACACGCGCACATGAGCATGGACGCAAGTACCTGACCGAACGGCTGGGCAACAAGGTGCGGGTGAAGGTATTCCCGGCGTACACGGGCGACTTTTACGGTGCGATGACTGATGCCGTAAACGAAGGAGCGCAGGTAATATTCGCAACCACCCCGCATATGATAGATGCCGCGCGGCGTATTGCCGCCGAACACAGCGGCGTAAAGGTACTCAACTGTTCATTGTCGCTGCCCTATACAGGCGTGAGAATGTATTATGCACGCATATACGAAGGCAAGTTCATCACCGGCGCGATCGCAGGTGCCATGGCAGAGGGAGACACCGTAGGTTATATCTCCGACTACCCTATATTCGGCGTACCGGCAAGCATCAACGCATTCGCGCTGGGTGTTCGCCTTACGAATCCCCGGGCAAGGGTGAAGCTGAGGTGGACGTGTACCCCCGGTGACCCTCTGGCGGACTTTCTCGCCGAGGGCGTAAACGTGATATCCAACCGCGACGCGACAAACCCCAAAAACGCACACTGGGCATTGGAGTGGGGCACATACATGATGGGTGCGGACGCATCTCTCGTGCCGTTGGCTGTACCCTGTTGGCACTGGGGTAAATTCTATGAAAAAGTTATACGCAGTATCTTCTCCGGGGCTTGGAACGATGCGCCCGACAACCGCGCGATAAACTACTGGTGGGGCATGGACACGGGCGTGACCGATGTTCAGCTCAGTCCGTCTCTTCCCGATGGTGTACACACGCTGGCAGACATACTCAAAAAGGGTCTTGTCAGCGGCGCGGTCACTCCGTTTTCCACACGCATCATCGACCAGAACGGCATACTGCGCTGTGACGGCAAGCAAGAGCTGAGCGCGGAGGAAATAATGAGAATGGATTGGCTGTGCGACAATGTGGACGGCACACTTCCCTCTTTTGACGAGCTTTTGCCGCGTTCGCAGGGGCTTGTGCGTCTGCTGGGCATATACAGAAACACACTCCCACCGGAAAAGGAGATCAAACAGCTATGAAGATACTCACCCTTGCCGACGAGGAGAGCAGCTATCTCTGGGATTTCTATAAGCCCGGACACCTTGCGGGTATTGACCTCATTCTCTCCGCAGGTGACCTGAAGGCGAGCTATCTGAGCTTTCTGGTGACCATGGCAAACCGCCCGCTCATCTATGTACACGGCAACCATGACGGCAATTACGACATCCACCCGCCGGAGGGCTGTGACTGTGCGGAGGACAAGCTTCTCATCGTAAACGGTCTGCGTATACTGGGTCTTGGCGGAAGTGCGCTTTATAACTACGGACCGCACCAATACACCGAGCGACAGATGCAACGCCGCATTCAGCGCATGAGTCTGAAAATAATGCGTGCAGGCGGCGTGGACA
Source organism: uncultured Oscillospiraceae bacterium (assembly GCA_964496235.1). Classification (GTDB taxonomy): domain Bacteria; phylum Bacillota; class Clostridia; order Oscillospirales; family Oscillospiraceae; genus Limivicinus. The sequence goes on from CAZBYU010000006.1 coordinate 4,897, forward strand.
TCGTTCTTGCACACGCGCCTGTGCGCGGGTACGGCGACATGGACACCGTGACCCATCGAGGCTTCGAGGCGTTTATCCCTCTGATAGAGAAGTATAAGCCGAAATACTTCGTACACGGGCATGTACACAAAAGCTACTCCGGCATGGGCTTTGAGCGTGTACGCACCATAGGCGAAACGAAGCTCATCAACGCCGGGGGCAGATACATAATCGACACTGATTTGATATAGCCCGTCTCCCCCCCCGACATAAAAGCGTTATAATGCGGTCATACCGGGGCTTTCCCCGGTATGACCAGAGTCTGTCAAAAAACATGCATCAAGGGAAAAACAACAGAGCAGCGGGGGAGCTTGAGGGGGCAAGACCCGCCTCAAATTGGATAAACCGCCGCAGAAAAGCCTTGAATATCAAGGCTTTTCGAGCGAAGCAGCATTTTGAAGTATTCAAAATGCTCGGCGGATTAAGTGCAGTCAAAAAAGTTCGATAGAACTTTTTTGACAAGCTGGGTCATACCGGGGCTTTCCCCGGTATGACCATACATTTTTCTTTTTTCTCTATGTATCAGTTTTCCGAATAAAGCTCTGCAAGCTCTCTCGCCCTTTGTGCAAGCTCCTCGCGGACAGCCCCCGGCGAAACGACCTCTACCATCGTTCCAAAAGCAAACAGCCACGCGTAAAACTGTGTACTCACCGCGACATCGACGTTAACCGTGAAATGCTCGTCTCCGTCCGGGATCAGCATTATTTCCTTTCCGAAGCGATCCACCACCGCACCGACGAGGTCATTGTCAAAGCGCAACCTCACGCTCTGCTCACTGCCGGTAAACATACCGAAAACTCGCTTGGAATACGCCGACATGTCAAGCTGCTCGAATATCTCGCCGCCGAGACGTTTCTCCTCGCCGGTCTCTATCTGCACCATTTTGTCAACACGGTAATGCTTCATTCTTTCCGCACGAGCATCATAGCCGAGCATATAATAATTCTCATCGTCCCACATAAGGGCAAACGGGCTTATTTCATAAATCCGTCCGTCATGACGGTAACGCCGTTCTTTATTGACATCAAGCTCGAAATATTTGAAGTGTATCCTACAATTTTGCATTATTGCATTTGATATCTCGTCAACATTATAATAGACACTCTCGTTCATACTCTTCACACGGTTGCGGACGTACACCTGCCGCTGTAAAAGCTGAGCATCGTAAATGCTTGCAAGACCCTCTATTTTCTTAATAAGTGCAAGCGTCTTTTTATGCGTGATGAACTTGGACGACTGCACACTGTCCACCAGCAGCTTCAGCTCCGGCAACTCGAAATCTCGGCTTGCGATATAATACCCGGTCGACTTCCCCTTGCTCTGCACAATATCCAGCCCAAACTGCCGCAACGCCTCCAAGTCGGCATATATGCTTTTGCGCTCGGCAGAGATATCGTGCTTTGCAAGCTCGTCTATCATCTCCTGCACAGTCAGACGGTGGTTCTCATCGGTTCTTTGCAAAAGCAGTTGCATAAGGTATATGATTTTAAGCTTTTGATTTGCGGATTTTGGCATGTTGCACCTCCGGTTTCTGTCAGTTTTGTTATTATATCACAGCATGTGTACAATAAAAAGTACCTCGCTATGTTTTCACTGTACTGATTATGGTACAAATCTCATGTTAATATATGCTTGCAAGGAAAAATCAACCGCTCATCGGCACAACAAACCGCTTTCTCAAATATTCTGCCCCGGGGAATACTGTCCGTCATAACACACGGAAAGCTTTTCAATCTCTTTTTCACCCACCCTGTACCCCATTTCCGACTCTGTTTTCTAACCCCTTCTACCCCCATGTGTGTTGAAGGCAGTAGCTCCGGGGCTTGAATAGAATACAGATTATATAGCATAAAAATCCCCGAGTTCAACGAACTCGGGGATTTTCACTAGATTGCTATCTATGCAGTGCCTATTACTTGATGCCGTACTTCTTGTTGAACTTGTCAACACGACCGCTGGTGTCGACCAGCTTCTGCTTGCCGGTGTAGAACGGGTGGCACTTAGAGCAGATTTCAACGGTGATGTTGGGCTTGGTGGAGCCGGTCTCTATAACGGCACCGCAAGCGCACTTGATGGTGGTCTGCTGATAATTAGGATGGATTCCTTCCTTCATGGTCAATACTCCTCATCAGATAAAGCTGTCATGATTGTGCCGCAACAAAAACGCACGGCATAGTTACAAGACGCAAAATGGATTGTAGCACAACGACACGGTTATTGCAAGTCTTTTTGAGCAATTTCCGCAATTTTTCCCGAATGGAGGAAGTACAGCACACACGAAGACACCTCCATGCCGAATATACGGCGCAGTGCGGCGGCATAAGCACGAACCTGACCTTTATAAAACTCAGCTCGGGCAGTCACCTCGGCATCGGTGGAGACGTGGTCTGTCTTGTAATCTATGACTGTGAGTCGTCCGTTTTCTTCAATACAGCAGTCCACCACACCCTGTAGCAACAGCTCCTCCCCCGCCGCATCGGGATAAAGCTCTCCCGCGTCGCACAAAAGCGAGAACTTAAACTCGCGGTGAAGCTTGTCCGCGTGGAGAATCCGCTGACCCAAGGGGGATTCAAAAAGGCGGTATATCGCCCCGGCATCGACTGCGGCAGCTTCACGCGCGGAAAGGTACTTCTCCCGCTCCAATCGGGCGATCTCGCCCTCGACGGCGGCTATAGACGTACATGCATCAAGGCGCATGCATTGCAGGGCAAGGTGCGTGGCGACACCTCGCTCCTTCCCCGCCACGGGCTTTGACGCGCGGGCAAAATCCGGCATGGCAAAGGCACGGCGAACCTTCGGCACAAGCGGTGCGCCGTCGCTATCTTCCTCTTCCTCCGCGCGTCCCTTCAGCTCGGTCGCGGTAATTTTAGAGGGTAGAGTCTCCGAGGCGCGGTGGGGATAGACGAAGGCAAGGTTTTGACGCAGGGCTTCTGCCGCCGCCGCGTCTGCCGGAGGGGCATCGGGCATTTTGGGGGCATTCCCCGCTTCTCCGTTCACCTTACACACACGTAGCTTCAAATGCTCCTCTCCGTCGGCAAGTGCGGCATACACAAGCCAGTTGACAGGCGCGGATACGCCCGCAAGCACCTCTACCGCCATAGGGTTTGTCACCATGGTGCGTGAGGTCTCGATGAGCTTACAGCTGTCCTTTACGGCAGCGGTGATATAAAGCCGCTCACGCGGTCTGGTGAGTGCGACGTACAAAAGGCGCATCTCCTCCGACAGCATCTCCCGCTCAAGGCGGAGACGGATGGCATTTCGCGCAAGCCCGGGATATTCGACGCGGCGGTTCGTATCCGTCACCTTGGGACCGAGACCAAGCTCTGGGTGGACAAGCACCGGGCTTTGATTATCCTTGCGGTTGAATCTTGTCGCGGTATTGCACAAAAACACCACAGGGAACTCCAGTCCCTTGGACTTATGCACTGTCATTATCTGCACTGCCGACGAGTACGCCGCGCCGCCGCTCGGCTCTTTGCCCTTTTCGGCAAGCTGGCGAAGCCACAGGACAAAGCGGTGTACCCCGCGATATAGCGTAGCATCGAAGCGTTCGGAAAGTTCCAAGAGTGCGAGAATGTTCGCGCGTCTCTGTGCGCCGTCGCTCATGGCGGAATAGAGCGCGAGCAAATCAAGCTCATCTATGACCTGCCACAGCAGTTCACCCGCCGCAAGATCCGGCGCAAGCGCACGCATACGCCCAAGCCACGCGGTAAACTCGTCACAATCCTCGTCGTTTTCAGCCGCCGCGCACAGCGCGGCATAGAAATCACCTGTGCCGTTGCAGGTACGCACATCGGCAAGCTTTTCCGTCGTGAAGCCGAACGCCGGTGACCTCAGTGCGGCAATGAGGGGGATATCCTGATGCGGGTTATCTATCACGGCGAGCAGTGACATCACGTCCGACACCTCGCTCGAGGCGAACAGCCCGCCGCCTTGCCCCGCAGTTACAGGAATACCCAACGCCGCAAGCTCGCGGCGATATATACCGCCGACGGAGTTTGCAGAACGCATGAGAATGGTGATATCACCGTACTGCAAGGGTCTGCCGTTGACGGTCATGCCGGAGGACATAAGCTTTAATATTTCCTCGCCGACCATACGTGCTTCCATTGCCTTTGCATCCGGTCTCTCATCGTCTTCATCATAGGATTTTACCATGTCGCAAAGCAACAGCTCCGGCACTGCGCCGCCCGGCGGATAGGACGCACCACAGCGCAATGCGGCATCGTCATCATAATCTATATCGCCCAGCCCCTCTGACATGCAACAGCGGAAAACCGCATTGGCGCAGTCGAGTATTTCACGGCGGGAGCGGAAGTTTTCCTGCAAAAGTATGCGCGACGGCTCACCGGGTGCGGCCTTGTCTGCGTCCGGGTAGCTCAGATATTTTTCAGTGAATATACCGGGGTCTGCCAGACGGAAGCGGTAGATAGACTGCTTGACATCGCCCACGAGGAAGAGCTTCTTCCCGCCGTCGGACACAGCCTTGAATATCTCGTCCTGCACGCGGCTGACGTCCTGATACTCGTCTACCATGACCTCGGTATAACGCGCGGAGAGGCGCACGGCAAGCTCCGTCGGTTCGCCGTCTTCATTAGTCAGAATCCGCGCCGCGGTATGCTCGAGATCGGAATAATCCATCAGCCCAGCTCGACGCTTCGCCGCTGAATACTGCGCGTCGAAATCCAGCGTGAGGGAGAGCAGAGCGTCCATCGCATCGGCACTGAGGCGGATTTCGTCCAGGAGCTTATCTGAAGTATCACTCAACGTCTTTTCTATCGCGCCCATCGCCTTTTTGCAGGCATCTCTGCGAAGCCTGACACTGTCGGAAAGGGCGGGGTCGGGCGAATTACGCAAGGTGGTTAAGCGAGGGAACTCTATCGGCAGGCAGGCGCGTGCCTTTTCCCAGCCGATGTCGAGACAGCGGACAAGCTCGCGTATCTGCGATGCGGTCTCACTGACGGAGGGCATGTACGCATCGCTTATTTTTTCATTTTCGCCCATGGCAAGCATGAGCTTGTCCAGCTCATTGCTCCAATAGCAGGCACTTTCTCTCGCGCGGGCGAGTATCTCATGCCCCCAAGGAGTTTCGGCGATATCGCTCACGTCGGCTCTGAAAAGCTCTACCTGCTTTCGCGCCCATGCGTCCGGGCGAGCGTGGCACTGCATTTTGTCGTGCAGAGTCTCCACAAGCTCGGCAAGTCGTCTGTCATCGCGCCCTATGCCGACGGTGTCGGCAAGGGCGATGAAGCCGGGGTAGGCATCAGAGGCGGCGTAACGCTCTTCCAGCACACGCTCCAGTGCGGCAGAGCGCATCACATTCGCTCGCTCCTCATCTACGATTTTGAAATCCGGGCTTATGCCGGCAAGGTGGCTGTTTTCGCGCAAAAGGGAAGCGCAGAAGCTGTGTATCGTGCCTATCTGTGCGCGTCGGCAAAGTGCGCTTTGCCGACGGAGGCGGCGGTTAGCGGGGTCACGCGCAATGCGCTCTGAAAGCTCCTCGGTGATTCTGCCGCGAAGCTCACCCGCCGCGGCACGGGTGAAGGTTATAATAAGAAAGCTGTCGAGATCCGCAGGGCTTTCACCCTCGGCGATATAGCCCATAAGCCGCTCGGTGAGTACCTTGGTTTTCCCGCTTCCCGCGCCGGCGGATACAAGCACCGTTCCGCCGCGAGCCGTTATTGCCGCGTTTTGCGAGACCGTTGGTTTGAATTCACTCATTGTCTATCTCACCCTCCAGCATACTCCAGACCCTTTCCGGCTTGAGTTTTTCAAGATAGCGACAGCTCTCGCCGTTTTCGCCGTCGGAAAAGTGACACGCGTCGAAATAATCACAGTTGACACACGCGTTCTCCTGCTGTCCTTTATAATATGGATCTGCCGCGACGCTTCCGCCACGAAGCTCCCGCGCCATTTCGTTCAGACTCTTTTCTATATGCCGCGCGAGAAGCCCCAAACGCGCCGCAGACGCCACATCGTCAGCCGAAGCAACGCCTTTTTTGAACCTGACGGGGATATAGCGTTTATCCTCGCCATGCTCCCACGCCTCCATGACCTCACTGTCGTCTAGCACAAGCCCACTGCGCCGCACGGCATCGCCGCGGAGCTTATCAAGCTCTGCGTCTTGAAGATCGTGCTGTGCCGAGACGAGGGCGTTTCGCGCCGGAACATACATCACACCCGCCGGAACGGTTTCGTACCCATACAGCTCCTTTCCGTTTTCGCCGAGAGCGAAAAGATAAAGTAGCAGCTGAAGCCCCATACCGTACCATACATCGGATATCGAAAACTTCTTTTTCCCTGTTTTATAGTCCACCACGCGCAGATAGAGCTTGCCCTTATGCAACCAGCCGTCCACGCGGTCGGCAATGCCGGTGAGCGTCATGCTCCCATCGCCCTCGCCGAGTTCCACAGGCGGCAATTTATCCGCGTGACCGAAGTCCAGCTCGAAATCAAGCGGCTCAAAGTCGGAGGAACGCAGTTCGCGCACCGTATCCGTCACTACCTGCCGCACATCGCGCGTAAGGCGGCGGAAAAGATACACGAAGCGCGCACTTTTCTCCTGAAAATCATTCAGCTCATTGTGTACATATTCCTCGACAAATCCGTCGCAGAGCTTTGCAAGCTCCGCATCCGTCAGCTTCCGTAAGCCGCCGCGTTCCTTAGCGGCACGGAAGGTCTTTTCAAGGACGAAGTGCATGAACTTGCCCATCTCCGGCGGCGTGAAGCCCGCAGGTTCATACGGCTTTGCACGAAGACCGTATTGGCAGAAATACGCATATTTGCAGGAAGCAAACTTCTCTATGCGCGTCGCGCTCAGTCGCAGGTTCTCACCGTACAGCCGCCGCACCGCACCGCTTGAAAGACGACCGCGGCTTATGGCAGAGGCGCGTTCAAGCGCGTTCATGCGCTCCGGTCGATGCTCGGCAAAGTATTCCGCCGCCGCACGCTCTACACCTGTGCCGCCGTGAACCGACTGCGCGGCAAGCCCCAGTGCCGGAGCAACCGCGGCAAGGCGAGCCTCGTCGAGCGAGGCATAGCGAACCTCAAGGTCGAACAGTGCCGAGGCTCGCTTGAAAACAAACGCGGGGCGCACACTCTCCCCCTCCGTGTCATTGAGCGGGCAGAGCATGACAAGGCTTTCCGAGGGCAGAGTGAGGCAGTTATATATAAGCGAGAATTCACGCCACAGCTCGCTCTCGCCCGCGCCGCCAAGCTCCACGCCGTACTCGCCCAGCCTTACGCGCTCGGCATCGGAAAACACACCTGTGTCGTCCTGCGCCCGGGGCAGTCTCTCGTCACTCGTGCCGAGGACGATGAGGTGTTTTACATTGCGGCGGCGTGAGCGGTCAAAATCGCCGGCGGAGACCGCGTCAAGAGACACGGGGATAGTCCCGACATCGTATTTTGAAAGAGTAAGGTTGAAAAGTCGTCCGAACTCCTCTGTATCCATGGGCGTGTCGCCGAGTATGGCGGCACTCTGCTCAAGCGCGGCAACGACGATATCCCACAGCTGATGGTATTCCTGCGCCAATCCTTCTCGCCCCTGTGCGCTCAATGCCTCGGCACGTGCCGAGAGCATTTCCGGAAGCTTCAATGCGTCAAAGAATCCCGCCAGTGCCGCCGCCTGGGTCTCCGCAGTCTGCGCCGCGTTGCTTTCACGGCGGAATGCGAGGATTGGGTCTGCCAATCTACGACGGAGGGAGTTGATACGCAACAGTCTCGCTTCGGTTTCGTCGTTATACTCCGCGCCATAGCCGTCGGGGTGCTGACGCCAATCGTCCTCGCGCGTCCACGCCGAGGCTCGAAGTTGCCATTTGAATATATATGCCTCCAGCTCGTCGCACTCGTCTCCTCCGAGGCCGCTTAGCCCGGTGTGCATATAGCTTATTACATCGTCCACATCCCAGCCGCCGCTTATTATCTCATACACAAGCGATATAGCCTGCGGCAGGGGCTTATACAAAAGCTCGTTCTTTTTCGCGGTAAACAACGGCACTCCGTAATGACGAAAGCAGTTTTCAAGGAGCAGGCGATAATCGTCAAAGCCGCGAACTGCCACGGCAATGTCGCGCCATCTCGCCCCGGCACGAACAAGGCGGAGAACCTCCGATGCCGCCGCCTCGCACTCTGCACTCATATTGTCCGCCGTCATCAGGCTGATACTGCCGTCATCCGGGAAGGAGCATTCGGCGTAGGAAAACATATTATCGGCAAAAAGTCGCAGAGAATCGCTCTTGTCGGGAGTGCGGGTGCAGACAAGCTCACGGTGTTCAAGCCCCTGCTCCTCTGCCGCGGCGATCATCATACGCGCGGCGCGGCAAGAAAGCTCAAACGCCTCGTTGTCGGAATGAAGTTCATCGAGAGTAAGACACACGCTCACGTCCGCACCCGTGGCAAGTAGGGCGCATATAACACGCATCTCCTGCGCTGTGAAGTCAACGAAGCCGTCAATATATATCCTGCTGTTCGCGCCGATGGTGCTTTGCGGGATCTGTTCGGCAAGCACGGTAAGCGCGTCCGACGGGTCTGCGTGTCCGTTTGCCACGACGGCATCATACGCCTCAGCCACAAGCGCGAGATCGTAAAGCTTGTCGCCCAGACCGTCGTTCAGCTCCTGTGCAAGCGCATAAAGCTCTTCGGACGTTACGCAGGACGCCTTCATCTCGTCTACTGCGGCAAGTAGCATCGACTGAAGCTCACTTTTGTGTGCGGCGTCGGAATACACCCGCAGACGGCTACCCACGTTCATCGCGGCAAGTGCCATGCACAAAAGCCGTCCGCCCTTATCGAGGTATTTAGTCGCATTGCCGCCAAGCTCGGTTTTGAGTCGGCGGGCAAGCCCGGTGAAACTGAACACCTCCGCATACAGCGACAGCGAATCACCGCAAGCTCGGCAAAGCTCACGCTCCGCCTCGTGGCTGTACTGCTCGGGTACTATCATCATGCGACCGCCCTCACGCCGTTCGACTGCGGTGCGTATCTCTTCTATGACGGCGGCGGTCTTTCCTGTACCCGCCTTTCCCAATATCAAAGTGAGCATTATATGCCCTCCCTTGTTTTTCTTATACAGATTATAACTTTGTACTCTCTGTACGTCAAGAAAGAGTGTACATTCCGAAAAAGTATGTTATAATATGCAAGAATCTTGAATATTATAACGAACGAGGCTCAAAACGATGAAAAAAGCTCTATCCGTCGTACTCATCACGGCAAGCTTTTTATATATCCTTTCAAGCTGTAGCGGGCATTTCGTGAATAGCTCCGTGCAGGACAGGCGCACACTCACCGCGACGGAGACACTCTTGACTCTCTCTCCGTGGAGGGCTACCGACGGCGGAGACGCAGAACTTGTTTTTTCCGACGAGCTGACAGGGTCAGCAGGCTTTACGCTGTTTGAATGGACAGCGGAAAACACTGCCCTAACACTCCGCTTTTTCCCCCGGTGCTGCGTCGGCGCGACGCATGAGTTGGCATTGGATTTCGCACATTTCGACACCGTAGGTTTTGAATATGACGGTGTGACCTTTGTTCCGGAGCTTTTTCTGCCGACCGCACCCGTCGATGTAACACCGGCAGAGCCGGAAATAAGCGAGGAGGAGCGTATCGGTCAGGAGATCGCGGACTATGCAGTGGGCTTTCTCGGATGGAACTATAAATACGGCGGGAAAGCACCTGAAACCGGGTTTGACTGCTCGGGACTGGTTTACTATGTGTATGAGCAATTCGGATATCAGCTGGAGCGTGTAGCGGCTGAACAGGCAAAGCAGGGCATTGAAGTGGCACATGACGAGCTTATGCCGGGTGATCTTCTGGGCTTTTACACCTCGGGGAAATATGTCGGACATATCGGGATATACGTCGGAAAGGGCTATTACGTGCATGCAATGGGTTCGGCATACGGTGTGGTGCTGACCTCGCTCGACGATGAGTACAGCCAACGCGACTATACCGCCCGCCGCATAATCGGCTGTGAAGAGCTGTCGGCGGTGAATGCAAGCGCGGGAATGAAGTGAACGAAAAGCCAAAATGATAGACAATCCCCGGTCAAAACTCTGATACAGAGTTTCAGCCGGGGAACTTTTATTGCTTTTGTATCAGTATCAATCTTGCAAACATGCGTCTTGTGTTGTTTATACCGCGTTCTTTCTCTTCTACTTATACGCGACGAGGTAATTTCCATATTCCTCTACGGTGAATCCACATTCGGGCAGTATGCCGAGGTCATAGTCCTTAGGCATGATATACGCCCCTGTCTCGTCTATATTTTCATATGTGTCGGTATAGAACACAAATCTATCAAAGCTCAACGGATATTCTTTTGAAGAAGGATAGAAAATGTATTTTCCCGTGCTGTGGAGAATGTCCACCGGAGTTTGCCTGTAAAAGAGGACTTTTGAATAGAACTCATATTGCTCAACATAAACGGTATCTCCGTTTTCACAAGCAATCTCTAGTGCGTCCTCAAGTCCATATGAAAAGTGTTCTCTTGTTTCCTCGTCATACTCGGTGAAATAATAGACCTCAAATCCGACAAACAGAACAAGGTATACCGCCGCAAACACTTCAAGTAGATGCTTATACTTGAACGTTGAAAGATAGTATATCCCAAGTGCCGCATACATGATCACATTCAGGAGTACTACATTGATTCTATTTGCATTTGCCAGCACAAGCACACACATGGGCAGGCACATAACAAACTGAATCAGCAACAAGCTTTCCGCAGAAAACACTCTTCTCTTTATTGCAGACACTGCACGCACACACCCATGGATAAAACCAAAAAGGGCAAGCGGCATGGTTATGTAATAAAAAAGACCGAATTTTGAGGGGCTGTTTCTGACCTGATTATCGTTTTGATTAATAAATATATCTCTCAACAGTTCAAATTTTATATCTAAATCAGCAAGAGACATTTCTCCGTCACGCAATGCCGCAAGGCGCGGTATAGACATAAACGGAGTGCGAATTTCGTCTATATATCCGTAATTAACCGCGAGAAACGCCAGAAGCGGAAGTGCAAAAACACCGATTATGGATACCGACAAAACAGCGTACCTGTCAATTCTTATTATCTTGTATGCCACGGCGTAAACCGTCATTCCGAGTATGACGAGCGGAACGATAATCCACACGGTGGCATATGCATACAGTGACAGTCCATACATCAATGCCGAGAGCATAAAGAAGCGAGAATCATCTATTCCTCGTACAAAAAAGTACAGTCCGAAAAGCATAAAGCCCGGTGCGAGATTGGATTCGAGACCATAGCGCGAAAGAATTATGTGCCATGGGCATATTGCAAGCATGAACATTGCAAAAAGACCAGCACGTTCATTGATAACGCGCCGAACCAGCAAATACAGCACCCACACGCTAAGGCAAGCAACTATCATCTGCGGCAGACGGAAAGCCCAAACTTTCACCCCGAATAGAGCAACAAACGGAATAGCTAAATACGATTCCAGCGCGTTCATACCGCTATCCCATGCGCTGAGATACACCGGGAAAGTATAGCCATGCGAATCTATTCCGTAATGAAGAAGCGAAAACGCCTCATATCCCGCAAGTGCCTCATCCTGATTGATGCCATTGGGCATCGTATCCAGACGATAAGCTCTTGCAAAAACGGCAATCGCAAGAATCAGCCAGAATAGGATCTTTTCTACTCTCTTTTTATCCATTGGGCGGGATTTTTCAGTCATATAGTTCACCCTGTCTATTTCTTAATGAGGTCATTATACACTCTCCTCCGCACAATTGCAATAAACAGTAAACGCATTTGATATGTCAAATACTTGCGGTTATATCTCGATTATGCTAGAATAAACATAAGATCATGCTAGAGGTGCATTATGAACAGAATTAACTCTCTTCAATCATTACGCGCATTTGCCTTCATAGTGGTTCTTCTTTCACACTGCGATTTCCCGCTGTTACAAGGCTCTCTGGGCGTATCTATATTTTTCGTTCTTTCCGGCTTTTGTCTTGCGATAAACTATATTCCCAAAGCCGATACCTTGCCGAAGAGCTTCATAGGCTGTGTTCGCTTTGGTATATCCCGAATCAAAAAGCTTTACGCACTGCACATTTTTATGCTTCTTGTCAAGATTTTTTTCCTTTGGGGCATGCCTCATACGGCGCAGGACTACATCTCTCTCATTTTGAATGTCTGCCTACTTCAAAGTGTTGTGCCTTATGCGTCCGTATATTCGGCTTATAATGGCGTGTCGTGGTTTCTCTCGACCTACATGCTGGTGAGCATGGTCGCCCCACCCATCATCTGCCTTGTCGGGAAAATCAAGTCCGCAGGGAAGCTCGCTTCCATTGCCGCTGTTATTCTCGTCGTTATGGCAACGTTCGGCATGGCTACTCCGAGCATTGCCACCGCACTGAATCTAACCGCCGTGCCGTATTTCACGTATAATTGCCCTATTTTCCGCATTCTTGACTTCTCACTGGGTATTCTTCTAGGCAGATACTATCTCATATTCAAAAAAGAAGGCAAGACACTCAGCACAGGCGCATCTGTTGCCATCGGTATCACCGCCATAGCATGCGGCTTGACATGTGTTTTTTCATACTTCTCTTTGCCGGAGGGTATACGCAACAACTTCATCTATATACCTGGCTCTATTCTCGCAATTACCGTCTGTGCATTCAGCAACGATAAGATACAAAGACTTCTCGCTTGGTCTCCGCTCGTGTGGCTCGGCAATGTATCAGGACATGCATTTTTGATTCACAACAACGTTCTGGAGGTTCTCCGCTATTGTCTCAACCTTTTGCAGTACAAATACGGCTACACCCGAACTGCCTTGGAGACCGTTATATGGATTATCCTTACGTTTGTTGTTACCGTCATCGTCACTCAACTTTTCCTTCTCGCCGAGAGGAAAGTCAAGAGTCTCTTGAAAGCGAGGGTTAGTGCGTAAGCGACATAACACTTTTCTTGTCGCGTATTACGCTTTCGTATCCTGTGCTTGCGTGTCCGTGCTTGCGTGTCCGTGCTTGCGTGTCCGTGCTTGCATATCCTTCTTACCTGTTAGCTGTCTAAGCTTATATATCCGCACTGTTTTTTGCTCGGTCTTTCCAGTTGGATATCTGTTTTTCACAAAGCTCAAACGAAGAATAACGGCAATACCGCCGGGGCAAATGCCCCGGCGGTACTTTTTGCTTTTATTGAGTTATGGCATTATGCCTTCAATTAACCCTCAACG
>CAZBYU010000007.1:0-17685 GCA_964496235.1 uncultured Oscillospiraceae bacterium
GCCGGGGGTTTATAGTAGAGGCGGAGGTGAAAAGCGTGAAAAAGCTGATTGTGCTTGTTGCCGCGCTTGCGGCAACCTTGGGGCTTACCACCTGCGCCATGCCCTTGCCCGAGCCTGAGCCGGATTACCTCGATGCTATGGTTCGTGCGGCGGTTATGGGTGATGTGCGTGCGGGTCATCGCGCACAGATGGCGCGTGACGAGAGCGGTGAGGACAACGCGGATTATATCCCCGTGTCCTTTGATGAGCTGTACATGCTCTCTCGCTACATATATCTCGAATACGGAAGCTATCGTTGTTCGGACGAGCTTCGCCTGTGCGCCGGTGAGGTCATGCTAAACCGGCTTGCATCCAGTGAGTACCCCAATTCGCTGGAGGCGGTGATATGCCAGAGTGGCGAGGAGGGGAGTGTGGGCATGCATGCCTTTGACGCATGCCGAACATCCTCACGCGCATGTGCGCGGGTGTCATTGCGCCTGCTGATGGGTGAGCGCATGCTTGAACCCGCCGTGGTGGTCATTGACGATACACTGCGAGACGGGGTGTATGCCATGTTCTGCGACAGATTGCTCGGCAACACGTATTTTTATAAAAGTGAGAATGCGGAGCTGTACGAGGAATTATGCGAAAAAGACACAGAAACGGATTAGCTCCGAACAACGCCATATTGAGCTATCTCGCGGCAGGGTATCCCGCCGCGTTGATTACATTTTCAACGGCGTTTTCGATTGTGCCGTTATTGTCGACAACGCAGTCGGCAAAGCGGGCATAGAGCGGGGCGCGGACAGAGTACATTGCGGAAAGCTCGCCCTGTACGGATAGCGGGCGACCTGCGACGGCGAGCCTGTCAAGCTCGCGCTCAACGCATATTATAACGCCGTTTTGGTGAAGTGGGGCATAGTTTTCCCCTCGCGTGACGCACCCGCCGCCGCAGGCTATCACCAACCCCGACCGCTTGCCAAGCTCTCGGAGAGTCGCACTTTCAACTGCGCGAAACGCCGCTTCTCCCCGCGTCGTTATTATCTCTGCGGGCGAGACGGAGAGTTTTTTTTCTATATACTCATCACAGTCGACAAATTCCCGACCGAGCCGTTCAGCCGCGAGGCGAGCGAGGGTGGTCTTGCCACTGCCGGGCATGCCGATGAGGATAATATTCTGCATTTTTCGCGTCATTACGGCGGTGACGCGGTCTATCTCCGTGTCGGCTATCGCGCAGTCTGCGAAAAGCTCCGCACTGCGCTTTGCCTGTGCAACCAGCATGTGAAGCCCGCCCGCGCAGGGTATGCTGCGAGCCTCGGCTTGCAGTAAAAGCGCGGTTCGCGCGGGGTTATAGACAAGGTCGAACACTCCCTCACAGTGCGGAAAGGCGTCAAGTGACACTGCCGCCGCACCGTTATTCGGATACATGCCGACGGGTGTGGCGTTTACGATGATTTCGCAGTCTGCATAGGCGGTGATGTCGCCGTAGTCTGCCCTGCCGTTGCGCGAGAGGGTGCGGACATCTGCCGCACCCAGTGAGGTCAGCACCGCGCGTACCGTGCGCGACGCGCCTCCACTGCCGAGAATGACGGCGCGTTTACCCGCAACATCGACCCCACTTGCCTTGACCAGACTTTCAAAGCCGAACGCGTCGGTGTTGTCACCGTATATCGAGCCGTCTGCGCGGCGAACGACAGTGTTGACACTGCCAATTGCACGCGCCGTGTCACTGAGCGCGTCGCAAAACGGCATGACCGCGATTTTGTACGGAATGGTGACGTTAAAGCCGTCCAAGCCACCTCCGCGAACGAAGGACTCAAGCTCCTCGGGGGCGCATTCGTAAAGCTTATATTCATAGTCTGCCAAAAGCGCGTGTATCTCGGGGGAATAGCTGTGTCCGAGCTTGCCGCCGAGAAGACCGAAGCTTTTCATTTTTCTTCCTCCCTCGGTGCGTTCGCACCCTGATATTCGCGGCTGAGACGCGCAAGTGCGGTATAAAGCTTTGCATAATACTCTCCAAGCCCCTCGGGTGCGGTGCAGGAGATGCGGGAGAGCTTTTCCTTTTCCCTTGCCGCGTCATAAATCGGCATGGCGTGTTCCCGCTTATAATCGCCGATTTTGCCGGAGATGTACATTCGTCGGGCAAAGGCGGCAAAAAGCTCGCGGTCGGCGCGGTCAAGCTCGCGGCGAAGTGCGTCAAGCCCGGTCTCATGCGCCGTTTCGCGTCTGGATTCAAGAAGTGCGTCATATATGGCGATTGCCGCCGCCGCCTCCACACACGGCACGGCGCGTGGTACTATACACGCATCGTGCCTGCCGGATACGGCAAGCTCCGTCTCCGTCATGGTCGTGAAGTCGACGCTTTTTTGAGTCATTGCAATGGACGGCGTGGGCTTGACGGCAACGCGGAACACTATCGGCATGCCGTTGCTTATCCCGCCGAGTATCCCGCCGGAATGGTTTGTCTTCGTGACGATGTGTCCGTCCTTGACGGCGAAAGCGTCGTTATTTTCACTCCCTCGCATTCTCGCCGCGGCAAAGCCCGCGCCGAATTCCACACCCTTCACCGCCGGTATTGAGAAAAGGAGCGAGGATATGCGCCCCTCCAAGCCCTCGAAGAGTGCGCCGCCGAGACCGACAGGTGCGTTCAGTACGGCGCACTCGATAACGCCGCCCACGCTGTCACCCGCGTCCTTGCTCGCGGCGATGGCGGCGAGCATTTTACCCCCCTGCGTCTCCGACACGGTGGGAAAGGGCTTGTCCGCTGTGGACTGCGTCAGTTTACCCTCGTCCGCTATGCCCGCAAGCTCGGCAATGCGGCTTATTATCACAATACCCTTGCAGGCTAAAAGCTGTAGGCATATCCCGCCCGCAATGCACAGCGGTGCGGTCATGCGCCCGGAAAACCGACCGCCCCCGGTGGAGTAATCCGAGCCGTATTTCATGTATGCGGTGTAGTCGGCGTGACCGGGACGCGGGATAAAGCGCGTTGCGGCGTAATCTGCCGGGTGTGCGTCTTCATTGGCTATCGTCGCGCTTATCCGCCCACCGTCCGTCACGCCGTCGGCAAGCCCCGAGAGAAAGAGGGGGATATCCTTTTCACGCCGTGTGCTTGCGCCGATACCGTGTCCGGGTGAACGACGGTTAAGAAAACGCTGAAGCTCGTCTGTGTCTACGCGTTCTCCGGCGGGAATGCCGTCAAGGTGCATGCCGACGCACTTGCCGTGCGATTGACCGAATATTTCAAGTCGGAGTTCACTTTCAAAGCTTGTCACACGCACTCACCTCCCGCTTCTAAGAGATCAAAGTCCGACCAGAAGTCGGCATAGGATTTGGCAACACAGTCCGCACCGTCAAGTTCAATGCTTTTCGAGCTTTTACAGGCGCATACCGCCGTAGCCATTGCGATACGGTGGTCATTTGCGGAGCTTGCCGCGCCGCCGAAAAGCTCCGGCACACCGAAGATTACAAGCTCGTCTTCACGCTCCTCAACCCTGCCGCCGAGGCTGTTTATAAGGCAAGCCGTCGCGGCAAGCCTGTCCGATTCCTTTTGGCGAAGTCGCGCGGCGTTATATATCCGCGTCTCGCCCTCGGCACAGGATGCAAGTGCGGCAAGCACCGGGACGAGATCCGGTGCGGGTGCGGCATCTATATCCGCACCGCGAAGAAACGCGCCGGCTTTGACCGTCACACTACGCGTCGACGCGTTGACCTCCGCACCGAAACGGCGCAGATGCGTGATAACGGCGCGATCCGGCTGTGCGCTCAATGCGTCAAGCCCGGTGACGGTTACGCCGGATGGGTCAAACGCACCCATGCACAAAAATGCCGCCGCACCCGACCAATCACCCTCGGCGGAGACCTGCCGCGCCAAAACCGGGCGTTGCCCGCCGGGTAGGGTGTAGACACGTCCGTCTTTTTTGAAAGAAAGCCCCGCGTCGCCCAGGACGCGCTCCGTCAGCTCTATGTACCCGGCGGAGCTGCTTTCGCCGGTGACGCACAGCGTGCTGTCTCCGTCAAGCCGGGGGAGCGTCATAAGAAGAGCGGAGACGTATTGGGACGACACACCCGCGTCAAGCGTGTATTCTCCGGGCGTGAGCCGTCCGGAAACATGTATTACGTCGTTTTCGTGCCGAATCTCCATTCCGTGCGCCGTCAGCGTTTCCTCAAGCGCGGCGATGGGTCTCACGCCGAGCCGACCGCGCGTTCTTATCTCCGCCTGTGCGCCGAGTGCGCCGCAAAGCGGCAGAATAAAGCGCAAACTCGCCCCGCTCTCGTTGCAGTCGAGGACACATTTATTATGCGGCACTCCGACGAGTGGGTAGACTCGATAGCCCCCATTTTCGCGCGTTATCTGTGCGCCGAGTGCGGAAAGACAGGCGGAAGTGGCATCGGTGTCACGTGAATAAGCACCACCGAGGTCGACAAAGCGCTCACTCGTGCCGAGCGCGGCGAGAATGAGCAGACGGTGGGCGTGGGATTTTGACGCGCGAGCCGGAACAGTGCCGTGTCGCGCACCGGGCAGTATCAGCACGGCACACCTCCGTCGCATAGCCAGTCGACAAGGGTCTCCGGCGCGATGGGCTGTACACGGCAACGACCGATCGCCTCCGGCACGATGAGCCGAAGCTGACCGCCGGAGAGTTTCTTGTCTGAAAGTGCGGCGGCACAGAGCGCGTCGACGGGGATATCCGTCACCGTCGACAGACCGAGGCTTTCAAGCACGGCGCACAGCCGCGTGGGGAGTGAGCCGTCGCATATATCGCGCGTCGATGCCGCGCGGGCGATTATCGCCATTCCGGCGGCAACGGCGAAGCCGTGCGGCACGGTGTAATCACTGCATTTTTCTATCGCGTGGGCTACGGTATGCCCGAAATTCAACAGCATACGCGCCCCGGTGTCAAATTCGTCTGCGGTGACGTAGTCGCGCTTTATCTCCACGCACCGCGCAATAAGCTCCTCATCTATAACGCCGTTCGAGCCGCGTTCAATGAGCGAGAACAGCTCCTCGCCGCCCAAAACGCCGTATTTTACTATCTCGCCCATGCCGCTTTTCACCTCACGCTCCGGGAGCGTGGCAAATGTGGTCGTGTCGCACAGCACAAGGTGCGGCTGATAAAAGCAACCGACCTGATTCTTCCCCGCGTCGAGGTTCACCGCGGTCTTGCCGCCGACGGAGGAATCCACCGCCGAAAGCAGGGTTGTCGGAAGCTGGACGAGCTTCATGCCGCGCCGGTATGTGGCTGCGGCAAAGCCCGCAATGTCACCGGTCGTTCCGCCGCCGAGGGCGGCTACGCAGTCCGAGCGGGTGAAGTGATTATCAGAGAGAAAGCGGAGTATCCGCTCATATGTGGCGAGGTTTTTGCATACCTCTCCGCCGGGGAAGGAGAATGTATGCACCTCGTACCCCGCAGAGCGAAGAGCCGCACCGAGCGCGTCGGCATACAGCGCGGTGACCTGCTTTCCCGCGATTATCGCCACCTTGCCGCCATGTCCCACAGCCTCGGCAAAGTACCTGCCGGCGGCATCGAGAAGCCCGCTGCCGATTAGCACGTCATATTCACTTGAAGCGGCGATATGCAGCTTTTTCATATGCCTCTCCTTCGTATTATTGTATTATAATATGGTCAGACCCGTCTGTATCACAGGCGGGTCGTAAACGCTGTCATGCCGGCTCGTAAGAGCGGCTAAGCTCGTTGCCATCGGCATCGTATTCGATGTTTTCCATGAGCTTGGGGTCTACGCGACTGCGCTTTTTTATAACAAGCCCCTGACCCTGATTGTTGAAGACCCAAATCTTATAGCCGGGGAACTCCGGGTCGGGCTTCCTGAAAACAGTGGTGTCGTTGAGGCGGCAGAACTTCGCCCGACCCTCGGCGGTGTCGAGAAGATCGCCCGGACCGTTATAATAAAGCTCGTCCTTCACGGCCTGCTTTTTGAACGCCTCCCAGTCCTTGTCTTCGGTACGCATAACATCGTTGGGCTGTAACATGCTCGTGTCTCCTTATCTTATAGTAGGTATAGTGTTCGCGTGTTTATTTGCCCTGCTGGCGGCACCAGGTGTTCATCACCAGCTCCGTCGGCAGAAGCTTCACCAGCCTCACCTGCATACGCTCCGGAAAGCCCAGCACGGAGACCTTTTTGCCCTTTTTCAGATCCTTGACCGCTTTTTCCACGACCTGCTCGGCGGTATAATAGCGATTGAAGTAATTGACGGTGTTGTCATGTATGGCGTGGGAGAAAAATTCTGTCTTTATCCAGCCGGGGCATACCGTCATCACATGGATCCCCTTTGAACGAAGCTCCACGCCCAGTGCGCGGGAAAAGCTCAGCACATATGCCTTTGACGCGCCGTAGACGTTGATATACGGCACGGGTTGCCACGAGGACATCGACCCCATGTTGACGATGCGGCTACCGCGCACCATGTACGGTATGCTGATGTGGCACATGGCGGTCAATGCGCGGGAGTTGAGGTCGATTATATCAAGCTGTCTGTCGCAGTCCATTTCCTCGAAAACACCGAACAGCCCGAAGCCTGCGGCGTTGACGAGAATGGAGATCTCCGGCTTTTCCGAGGCGAGAAGGCGGCGGTATTTCTCAAAGCTCTCCCTTTGCCCCAAGTCGAGAGTGATTGGGCGAACCCGGGCGCGGCAACGCGTCTGAAGCTCCTCCAGCCTTTCTGCACGGCGGGCTATCACCCACAGCTCGTCAAACTCCTCGCTCTTGTCAAATGCGTACACGAATTCCCGACCCATGCCGGACGATGCACCGGTTATGACTGCAATTTTCATGTTTTGTCTCTCCGCTGTTCATTTATCATAAATTATTTTATCACGGTATAGTTAAAATATCAATCCGCATTTGTTTCCGGCGGGTCGAAAATGTCGCAATCTGTATGAAATGTCAATTGCTTTTTTGATGAAAATATAACATAATATAATGACGATTTAGGCAAAAATCACTGGAGGTATGAAGATGAAAAGAATGACGCGCGTCGCCATTATAACCAGCGGCGGCGACTGTCAGGGTCTGAACGCGGCGATACGCGGTGTGGGCAAGGCTCTGTTTGAAAAGCTGGGTCACAACGTCGAAATATTCGGCATGTATGCGGGCTATCGCGGTCTTGCCGACGGCGACTATAAATTCATGGAGGCGAAGGATTTCTCCGGCATACTCACCGAGGGCGGGACGATCCTCGGCACGTCACGCCAGAGGTATATCCCCGGCAAGGACATAATCGACGAAGACGGCGAGAGCATGATCCCCGCAATGCGCGACACCTATAATCGCCTCAACCTGGACTGCCTTGTCATCATGGGCGGCAACGGCACGCAGAAGAGCGCGAAGCTCATCTCCGACGCGGGTATGAACGTCGTTACCCTGCCGAAGACCATCGACAATGACATCTGGGGTACGGATACCACCTTCGGCTTCCAAAGTGCCGTGGACATAGCCACGAATGTCATCGACTATATCCATTCCACCGCCTGCTCGCATGGACGCACCTTTGTCGTGGAGCTTATGGGGCGCGATGCGGGCTGGCTCACCTTGCACGCGGGCATCGCAAGCGGCGCGGACGCGATACTTATCCCCGAAATACCCTATGACATAAACAAGATCGCCGAGCTTATCAAAAAGCGCGACAGAGCGGGACGCGGCTTCTCCATCATCGCATGTGCCGAGGGTGCGGTCGCGGTCGACGACAAGAAGCTTGACGAAGAGGCGAGTCGCCGCAAAAAGGAGAACAGCCTTTACCCCACTGTGTCCTACGCCATTGCCGCCGAGCTTGAAGCTCTCACCGGTCAGGAAACCCGCGTCACCGTTCCCGGTCACTATCAGCGCGGCGGTCCTCCCTGCCCATATGACAGAGTGCTTGCCACGCAGTTCGGCACTGCCGCGGCGGAGCTTATCGTCAACAAGCAGTACGGTCGCATGGTCGCCGTTCAAAACGGAGAGATATGCTCCATCCCTCTTGATGACGCGGCGAGCAAGACCAAGTTCCTCCCCACGGATCACCCGATAATAAAGGTCGCGCGTGACATCGGCATCTGCATGGGTGACTGACGCTCCGACTGCTCCATATTGCAAACAACCCCCTGTGCGAAATATGCACAGGGGGTTGATAGCTTTTATTGCGTTTGATCAGGTATAGAGTATCAGCGCGATGGATTCGAGAGGCTCATCTCCGGTGTTCACAAGGCTGTGACCCTCTCCGTCGCCTACATAGGTGGTGTCTCCGGGACCGACTTCGACGAGAGCGCCGTTGTCGCTGTACAGCCCATGACCGCGGAGAATGTAATAGGTCTCTCCGTCACCGTGATGAATGTGCCAGCCGATCTCTGCACCGGGAGGGAGCATAACGTGGTTAAAGAGCCTGCCCTTGCCGTGCATTTCGTCTGCACCGGTCAAAATGGTGTGCATTTCCGCCTCGCCCGCACCGTCGAAGAATTTCTTGTGTACAGTGGGCAATTCGCCGTTACGACGTACAAATGACATGATTATATCCTCCTTATGATTATGTGATCAATAACCCAGTTCTTCGTTTATGAGTATTACCTCGGTCTCCATATCCATCATCGGACCCCACAGCACGGTAAGCGCGTTGCAGATGCGTTGAGGCGAACGGCAGTCATGGCATTTGCCGTCTATTTTGCACGGAGTTTTGTAGTCGAAACGCCCTGCGTTCGTCACCGCGGCGACATTACGCGCACGGTAGAGCGCGGATTCAAAGTCCGGGCAAATCTTGTTTATGCCGGCGATGATGAAAGTTTTCTTGTGTCCGAAAAGCGTGGCGGCGACGCGGTTGCCGCGTCCGTCGATGTTCAGTATCTCGCCGTCTTCTGATATGGCGTTGGCACTGGAAATGAAGTAATCCGCAGTCATTTCGCGCTCAAGAGTCTCTCTGCCGGGCGTGACCCAGTGCCATGCGACGGTGTTGTCGCACGAAAGCAGGTCGTAAAGCCCGAGGGCTTCCGCGGTCTTGCTGCCGCCGATGCCGACGGTGGCGGAGTGGATTTGGCTTGCTACATATTCCGCCGCGTCAGTGCCTTTGTCAAAGTGCTTCACGGCAAAGCCGCGGGCTTCGAGGCTCTTTATTGTCTTTTCAATGTTCATGATCCGTTCCTCCGTTGTTGTGGTTGGTGTTTACCTTTCCCTATGACAATTATACATGATTCAACCGCGCTTTTCAATTAGCTTTTACTTGACGAAAGAGGGATTTGTCATTAAAATAGATAGTACGATTTATTGAAGCTTTTTTGATTATATTGCAAGGGAGTGTGTGATATGGGTGTTGTCGTACCCGACGGCGTAAAAAAGGCGTATTACCGCGCGTTTCAAGCTGGGCTTAACATCGGCGCACGCGCACTATACTGGCGCAAGCCCATCACGGTCACCGGCGAAGGTTGCAGTGACAGGATACCCGAGATAATGAAAAAAGAAGGCGTGAAGCGCGTGATAGTTGTCACGGGCAGACACGTCGGAAAAAGCATAGCCCCCGGCATAATTGCCGCCTTGCGTGATGCGGGGATAGAGTGCGTCCACTTTTCCGAGGTGGAGGCAAACCCCACCACCGTGATAGTGGACAAAATAGTGTGGGAATATCGGCGCAACGCGTGTGACGGCTTTCTTGCCATCGGTGGCGGCTCGCCCATCGACGCGGCAAAGGCTGCCGCGGCGCTGGTCGCCTGCCCGCATAAAACGCTTGCGGATATGGCGGGGCTTTTCCGCGTTTTGAGACATCTGCCTGCCCTTGTCGCCGTGCCTACAACGGCAGGCACCGGCTCGGAAACCACCATTGCCGCCGTCATCACCGATGCCGAGACACACCACAAATATGCCGTGATGGACATTTGCCTTGTTCCACGCTATGCCGTGCTTGACCCGGTTCTCACGCGCGATCTGCCGCAAAAGTCCACCTCTACCACGGGTATGGACGCGCTGACCCACGCGGTAGAGGCGTATCTGTGCTGGACAAATCGCACTCGCGAGGTTGACCGCGATGCGGAAGAGGCAACCGTGACCATTTTCAAGTATCTTGAACGCGCCTATCGTGACGGAAGCGACATGGAAGCGCGAGGCGCGATGCTGGACGCGGCGTTCAAGGCGGGCTTTGCCTTCACACGTGCGGGCGTGGGCAACGTACACGCCATTGCACACACTCTCGGCGGGCTGTATAACGTCCCGCACGGATTGGCAAACGCCGTCATACTCCCCATAGTGCTTGAGGACTACGGCGCGGCGGTTTATCCCCGGCTTGCTCGCCTTGCCGAGCTTACCGGTACAAAGACCGACGGCACGGACGAGGCGAAGGCAAAGGCGTTTATCGCGGAGATCTACGCCATGAACGAGCGCATGGGCATACCGCGCGGTATAGAGGGAATAAAGGAAGCGGACATTCCGCAGATGGTCGACTGGGCGTTGGCGGAGGCGAACCCTACATACCCTGTGCCTGTGGTGTATACGCACGAGCATTGTGCCGAGGTAATCAGAAAGATAATGATTTGAGGTTGAACTTTGGAGCTTAACGAACTTAAACTGGTGTCTGCCAGCAACATAATCAAGTTGCGTCAGGGCGCGGGGCTTACTCAGGCGGAGCTTGGCGCACGGCTGAACTATTCCGACAAGACCATATCTAAGTGGGAGCGTGGAGAG
Organism: uncultured Oscillospiraceae bacterium; assembly: GCA_964496235.1. Taxonomy (GTDB): domain Bacteria; phylum Bacillota; class Clostridia; order Oscillospirales; family Oscillospiraceae; genus Limivicinus. The sequence continues at coordinate 10,636 of CAZBYU010000007.1, forward strand.
GCGATACCCGATGCTTTCGTCCTCACCCAGCTTGCCGCTATGTTCGGCGTCACCGTGGACTATCTGCTTTCCTCGCATGACGCGTGGGAAGCTCCCGCCGAGCCGGAGGAGGATCCGGTCGAGCCGGAAACGCCCGCAGACCGCGCATACAGTGAGAACATGATAATTGCGCTGGTGTTTGTGTCGATATGGACGGCGTGTATCGTCGCGTTCGTAACGTTATGGCTGGCGGCAAACATCGTCTATTGGCAGATTTTTGCCGTTGCCCTGCCGGTGTCACTGCTGGTGGTGATGATACTGATGTGCGTTTTCAAAAAGAGGGAAGCACTGCAATACATTATTGCGGCGTTTGTGTTCTCTGTTTTCGTCATGCTCTACTTTGTCATTCCCGGCACTCGCCCGTGGCAACTTTTCCTTATCGGAGTGCCGGCGGTGGTGATTGTCTTTTTGGCATGTAATATTCAGAGAAGACCGAGAAAACGCCGTAAATCCTGAACTTAACACTTGCGATTCTACACCGTGTAGAATCCGAAAAAGAGCGGGTAGAAATCTCTACCCGCTCTTAAACTTGTGGAGATGCGGCGGCAAAACAGTAGCTTGCCGATTTAGAGACAAAAAGCTATAATGACCGTAGGTAAAATCCTATCAGGGAGAGAGGTATTGGAAAATGAACGAATATGTATTGAGTTGTTGCTCAACGGCGGATTTGACCAAGGAGCATTTTGAAGGGCGCGACATTCACTATGTCTGCTTTCACTTTGCCATTGACGGCAAGGAGTATGTTGACGATCTCGGGGCGACGATACCCTTTGATGAGTTTTACAAGCGCATTGCAGACGGCGCGGACACGCGCACCTCACAGGTCAATATCTCCGAGTATGTCGACTTCTTCACGCCGTTTCTCGACGCGGGGAAGGACATTGTGCATGTCTGCCTCAGCTCCGGCATTTCCGGCACAATAAACTCCGCCCGCAACGCCGCTTCGATACTCAAAGAGCGTTATCCGGAGCGTTGCATTTACATCATCGACTCGCTCGGTGCGTCCTCCGGCTATGGGCTTATTATGGACACTGCCGCCACCAAGCGCGACGAGGGCATGAGCGCGTGGGAGCTTGCAGACTGGATAGAGGCAAACAAACTGCGTATGCACCATTGGTTTTTCTCCACCGACCTTTCCGCATACGTCCGCGGCGGGCGTATTTCCAAGACGGCGGCGGTGTTTGGCGGCTTGCTGGAGATTTGTCCTCTGCTTAATATGGACAATCTCGGTCGTCTTATCCCGCGCGAGAAGATACGCACGAAAAAGCGCGTTATAAAAGAGATAGTCGCACGTATGGAGCGCGATGCCGAAGGCGGGCTTGACTATAGTGGCAAGTGCTATATCTCGCAGTCTGCCTGCTATGACGATGCCCGCGCCGTGGCGGACCTCGTGGAGGAAAAGTTTCCTAAGCTCAACGGCAAGGTGGAGATAAACTCCGTCGGCACTACCATCGGCGCCCATACCGGTCCCGGCACGGTGGCTCTCTTCTTCTGGGGCAGTGAGCGCGTGACCTGATACGCGGATAACTACATAGTGCTGTGTGTAATGAGTCGGTGCGAGGATATCGCACCGGCTTTTATATTCATAATGCAAAAATGCACAGCAATATGCCTGTAATGGCTTGTGATTTGAAAAGGCAAATGATATAATAAACTGATGAGCTTCGGAAAGAATCACAGGTGCGGGGGAGCGTTGCTGTGCGGTGGGTTTACCGCGCGGACACGGAGAGTAATCGGAGAGTGTATGGACGGATTTAAGCTGGTTTCACAATATAAGCCCACGGGCGATCAGCCGCAGGCGATAGACGCTCTGGTCTCGGGGATCGAAAACGGACTTGACGAGCAGGTTCTGCTTGGCGTGACGGGCTCCGGCAAGACCTTTACGATGGCGAATGTTATAGCGCGGCTGAACCGTCCGACGCTGGTTTTGGCGCATAACAAGACCCTCGCGGCTCAGCTTTGCAGTGAATTCAAGGAGTTTTTCCCCGAAAATGCCGTGGAATACTTCGTGTCGTACTACGATTATTATCAGCCGGAGGCGTATATCCCCCACACGGACACATATATAGAAAAGGACTGTGCCATAAACGACGAGATTGACCGTCTCCGCCTCTCGGCGACGTTTTCTCTTCTGGAGCGGAGAGACGTAATAGTCGTGGCGTCGGTGTCTTGCATATACGGTCTTGGTGAGCCGGACGATTTTGCGAAGATGGCGGTGTCTATGCGCCCGGGTCAGCTGTGGAGTATAGACGAGCTTTTGCGAAAGCTTATCGAGGCTCGATATGAGCGCAACGACGTTGCCTTTGAGCGCAATATGTTCCGTGTCCGCGGTGACACGGTGGAGATTTTCCCCGCCTACTGGAATGACCGCGCCATACGCGTGGAGTTTTTCGGAGACGAGATAGACCGCATCAGCCAGATAAACGTCGTCACAGGTGCCGCCGAGAGATATCTGACCCACGCGGTCGTGTACCCGGCGAGCCATTACGTCACGCCCAAAGAGAAAATGGCGGCCGCGATAGAGCGCATACGCGCCGAATGCGACGCGCAGGTGAAGTATTTCACCGACAATAATAAGCTGATCGAGGCTCAGCGCATCAAACAGCGCACGGATTATGACGTGGAGATGATGCAAGAGCTGGGTTATTGCAGTGGAATAGAAAACTATTCCCGCGTTATCACCGACAGACCCGTCGGCAGTCCGCCGATGACGCTTTTGGACTATTTCCCGAAGGACTTTCTGCTCTTTGTGGACGAAAGCCACGTCACCTTGCCGCAGGTGCGGGCAATGTACCGCGGCGACCGGGCGAGGAAGGAATCTCTGGTGTCGTTCGGCTTCCGCCTGCCGTCTGCGTTCGATAACCGACCGCTTAAATTCGACGAGTTTGAAGAGCGTGTGCATCAGTGCGTGTTTGTCTCCGCCACACCGGGCGAGTATGAGCGCGAGCGAGCCGGACAGGTGGTCGAGCAGATAATACGCCCGACAGGGCTTTTAGACCCGGAGATCTTCGTCCGACCTGTAGAGGGGCAGATAGATGACCTTATCGACGAGATAAACGACAAGATCGCCCGCTCTCAGCGCACATTGGTGACAACGCTGACGAAAAAAATGGCGGAGGATCTGACGGCGTATCTGACAAATGCGGGTATACGTTGCCGCTATATGCACCACGACATCGGCACGATGGAGCGTATGGAGATAATCCGCGATCTTCGCACAGGTGAATTCGACGTTCTGGTGGGCATAAACCTTCTGCGCGAGGGTCTTGACATTCCGGAGGTCGGTCTGGTGGCGATACTCGACGCGGACAAGGAGGGCTTTTTGCGTAGCGAAACCAGCCTTATTCAGACCGTCGGTCGCGCCGCGCGTAATGCGGAGAGCATGGTCATTATGTATGCCGATACGGTCACGCCGTCTATGCGGGCGTGCATAGACGAAACGGCGCGTCGCCGCGAGATACAAATGGCGTATAACTCCGAACACGGCATAGTGCCGAAGACGATAGTGAAAAGCGTGCGTGAGCTTATCGAGATATCCAGCGACACGACGGAGATCAAGAAGGTCAACGGCGTCAAGCTTACGGAGCATGAGCGTGAACAGCTTATCGAACAGCTTGAAGCGAAGATGCGTAAGGCGGCGCAGATGCTCGAATACGAGATCGCCGCGCAGCTACGCGACGAGATAATCAAACTGCGCGGCAAAAAATGAGGGCATTTATATGAATTTGATGATAATAGACGGAAACAGCATAGTAAACCGCGGGTTTTACGGCATTCGCGCACTCAATGCGCCGGACGGCACACCCACCAATGCGGTTTACGGCTTTCTCGCCATATTCCGCCGCATCTATGATGAGGTCAAGCCCGACGCCGTGTGCGTCAGCTTTGACGTGAAGCAGCCCACCTTCCGCCACAAGGCGTATGAGCAGTACAAGGCGCAAAGAAAGCCGATGCCGGAGGAGCTTGCCGTGCAATTGCCGATTTTGAAGTCGGTGCTTGACGCGATGGGCATACGCCGCTATGAGCTTGCCGGGTACGAGGCGGACGATATCCTCGGCACTGCCGCGCGTGTGTGCGAGGAGCGGGGATGGAGCTGTTGTGTTGTCACGGGCGATAAGGACAGCTTACAGCTTGTCTCCGACAAGACCACCGTCTGCAACGTAAAGACCCGCATGGGTCAGACCGAGACCGTGATGTATACCCCCGAGGTTTTTGTCGGGGAGTACGGCTTCAAGCCGCAGAAAATGGTCGATTTGAAGGCTTTGATGGGCGATACCTCCGACAATATCCCCGGCGTGCCGGGAATAGGCGAGAAAACCGCGATGGAGCTTGTACAACGCTTCGGCGGGGTGGATAAGATATACGAAAAGCCCGATGAGCTAGATGTTAAGCCGGGGGTACGAAAAAAACTTGTTGAGGGCGAGAAGAGCGCGAGAGAGTCTTACTGGCTTGCGACGATAATGCGAAATGTACCCATAGACTTCAACCCCGAGGATAACCTCTGGAACGCCGATTATACCCCGGAGCTTTTCGGGCTTTTCAAGCATCTCGGCTTTAATAAATTCATCGAAAAATGGGGCATTTCCCCCAATGGCGGCACAAGCGGCGAGAGCGAAGACGGTGTGTGTACATCGTTTGAGATCGTCGAGATCGCCGATGCCGCGGCGGCGTTCATGCTTGCCGATAAGCTTGCGGAGAAGGAGCGTATATCACTCTCCCTCGCACCCGACGCAAGATCTCTGGAGCTATGCGACGGTGAGCGTGTTTATACCGTCACACGCGACGGATGCGGCGCGGGATATAGCGCACTGTTGAATACGGTGTTCTCGCCGAAGCTTAAAAAGACCGCGGCGGGTGTGAAGGACATTATGCGATTTGCCCTTGACATGGGCTATGACACCGAGGGGTTCGTGTTTGACGTGACGCTTGCGGCATATCTGCTTGCCTCTACCGACAGTGATTACAGTCTTGAGCGCGTCAGCATGCGATATCTCGAGCGGGAGCATACCGGCGCGGAGGCTGTGTGGCTTTTGCACGATGTGCTTGAAGAAAAGCTGAGAGAATACGGCATGGATAAGCTTTATTATACGGCGGAGCTTCCATTGTGCCGTGTATTGGCGGATATGGAGCTTGCGGGCTTCTCGGTTGACCGCGAGGCACTTTCCGCATACGGAGAGAGCTTGAACGCGGGGATCGCGGAGCTGCAGGAGCGTATATGGTTTTACGCGGGGGAGGAGTTTAATATCAATTCCCCCAAACAGCTCGGTGAGGTGTTGTTTGATAAGCTCATGCTGCCGCAGGGCAAGAAGACCAAAACCGGCTGGAGTACGAATGCCGATGTTTTGGAGAAGCTTCGCGGCAAGCACCCTATAATAGACGACGTGCTGGATTACCGCATGCTCACCAAGCTCAAATCCACCTATGCCGATGGGCTGTTGAAGGTGATATCCGACGATGGGCGTATCCACACCAGCTTCCAGATGACCGTTACCGCCACGGGGCGGCTCTCCTCCACAGAACCGAATCTGCAAAATATCCCCGTGCGTAAAAGCCTCGGGGCGCAGATCCGCCGCATGTTCGTGGCAGAACCGGGCATGTGCCTTGTCGATGCGGACTACAGCCAGATAGAGCTTCGTCTGCTCGCGCACATCTCCGGCGATGAGGCGATGCGCGACGCGTTTGCAAGCGGAGAGGATTTCCACGCCGTCACCGCATCGAACGTCTTCAACGTGCCTCTTGATAAGGTTACGCCCACTCTTCGATCGCGGGCAAAGGCGGTCAACTTCGGCATAGTGTACGGCATATCGGCGTTTTCCCTTGCACAGGACATCGACGTGTCCAACGCCGAAGCTAAGGCATACATGGACGCATACCTCGAAAAATACCACGGTGTGCGGGATTATATGAAATCCGTTGTGGAAAATGCGCGGGAGAACGGCTATGTTTCCACGCTGTACGGACGCCGCCGCGAAATGCCGGAGCTGAAAAGCTCAAACCACAACTTACGCGCGTTCGGCGAGCGCGTGGCGATGAACATGCCCGTGCAGGGTACGGCGGCAGACGTGATAAAGCTTGCAATGGTCGCGGTACACAGGCGGCTTGCCGAGGAGGGGCTTAAAGCGCGGCTTATTTTGCAGGTGCATGATGAGCTTATCGTCGAATGCCCGCAGGAGGAAAGTGTGCGTGTGCGCGATATCCTCATGCAGGAGATGGAGGGTGCGGCGAAGCTCTCCGTGCCGCTTACGGTTGACGCGCATATCGGGCAAAGCTGGGCGGAGGCGCATTGACAGTGGAATATGTGATAAGCGATGCAACGGAGCATCAGCTTGATGAAATAGAGAAGATAGAGCGGGAATGCTTTTCCATGCCGTGGACGCGAGAGCAGCTTGCCACACAGCTGTCCGGGGAAAGGCATGTATTCCTCGCCGCCGAGATCGACGGCAAAGTGGCGGGATATGTCGGCATGATGTATGTACTCGACGAAGGGTATGTCTCCAATGTTGCCGTCGGCGGGGAATATCGCCGCCGCGGAATTGCCGACGCGCTGATAGGAGAGCTTTTAAGCCGCTGTGAAAGGCTCAACCTTGTGTTTGTCACGCTTGAGGTCCGCCGCTCAAATGCCCCGGCGATAGCTTTATATAAAAAGCACGGCTTCGTTGCCGTCGGCGAGCGGCGCAATTACTACGAGCAGCCGAGAGAAGATGCCCTGCTCATGACGAAATTTTTCGGGAAAGGCGCGGAAGAATGAAGATACTTGCGTTTGAATCCACCTGCGACGAAACGGCGGTTGCCGTCGTCGAGGACGGAAGAAGAATATTGACCGATCAGATATTTTCACAGGCAAAGCTGCACGCCGTTTACGGCGGCGTTGTGCCGGAGATCGCGTCGCGTTGCCATGTCGAGGCGATCGCGCCTCTCGCGCAAAAGGCGTTGCAGGAGGCGGGGATAAGCCGCCGCGACATTGACGCGGTGGCAGTGTCCTACGCGCCGGGGCTTATCGGCGCGTAGGAC